>NZ_MEEL01000055.1:0-15291 GCF_001724435.1 Microbacterium sp. SCN 69-37 | reverse complement strand
GTACATCGGTGCGGTGACGCGTCGTGTCGCTGATGACCAGTACATGGTGCGCATCCGTGTGGGTGCGGACGGGACGGCGCGGTTGAACGTGCTGCGGGGGACGTCGACGACGATCGGTGCGGCGGTGGAGACCGGTGTGGTGATTGAGCCGGGTGCGTCGTATCGGTTCGTGGTGGATACGTCCACGTCGGCGGGTGTGACGTCGATTTCGGCGAAGGTCTGGAAGGACGGTACGCCGGAGCCGGGTTGGCAGGTCGAGCGGACGAACAACGTCGCGGCGTTGCAGGTGGCGGGTTCGGCCGGTGTGTACGCGTACATGCCCAACACCGCGGTCAACGTTCCCGCGACCCTCACCTTCGACAACCTCACCGTCACCACGATTCCTTGAGTGAGACGAAGACCGCCGGCGTGCGCGCGGACTCGGGGGCACCCTCAGGAACGGGCGGCAGAAATGTCGTCCAGCTCTACGAGGTCGCGCGCACGGCGCATCTCGAGCGCATCGCCGACACCGACGGGGTGACGCTGCTCTATCGAGAGAAGCGCTACGACTTCGACGAGCGCGTGGCGGACGGGGTCCGTGTCGAGCGCGCCGGCCTCATCGGCGCCGCCTGGTACGCGGCAACCCACGCCGTCGATCTCGTAGAGGTCAACGAGCCGCTGGTGACCCGTGCTGCACTGCGCAGCCTGCTCTTCATCGGTGCGGCGCGCGTGCGGGCGTTCCTGACGAGGCGCCCCCGGCCGACGGTCGTCACCTACGCCATCGCGAACGTGCCGACCTCGACGCTGCGCGCCAACCTGCCCTGGAAGGCGCGGGTGAAGTTCGAACTGCACCGCCCTCTCGCGCGACTGGTCGCCCGCTCGCTCGACCGGATCGCCTTCGGAACCCCCGATGCGCGGGATCTCTATCGTGATGAGTTCGGGAGCACTCGACGCGGTGCTGCGCGCCTCGTCGAGGCGCTGCCCGTCGCGGTCGACCTGGGGGCGAGCGCGGACGTCGCGCGTCCGCCGAGCATCCTGTTTCTCGGCGATCTCGCGGCGCGCAAAGGCTTTCCCGACGTCATGGCGGCGTGGTCGCAGGTGCGCGACACCGTCGCTGACGCCCGGCTCGTCATCGTCGGACGGGGCGACGGTGTGGAACAGGCGCGGCTGCTGTCGGAGGCGGATCCCCGCGTGGAGCTCTTCGTCGCGCCGCCGCGTGACGTCATCCTCGACCAGCTCGCGCGCGCCAAGGTGCTCGTGCTCCCCTCGCGCCGGCGGCCGTTGTGGAAGGAGCAGATCGGTCTGCCGCTCGTCGAAGGACTGGCCTACGGCTGCGTCGTGGTGACGACCGATGAGACCGGCATTGCCCCGTGGCTGAGAGCACACGAGCACGCCGTCGTGCCGGAGGCGCAGGTCGCAGAGCGGCTTACGGGCGCGATGATCGACGCGCTACGCCAGTCGGTCACGCCGGGCGACGTGCAACGTGCCCTGCCGGACCGGGACGGTCGGGTCGCCGCACGTGAGTGGTTGTATGGAATCGAAGGGTGAGAACGCATGTCGACACCGAACCTCCGCCGGCTGCTGCGCGGCGTCTGGTCGCGGCGGCGGCACCTGCTCTCGTATGCGCGGGGGGTGCTCCGCGGGCATCCGGGCGCTCGAATCGGACGCGGCGTCCGGCTGAGCGGCCCCGGACGCTATCGAATCGAGCGCGGCGCGACGCTGACCACCGGCGTGCGCATCTGGGTCGGTGACGGCGCGACGTTCACGCTGCGCGAAGGCGCGAAGCTGGGAGACCGGACGATCGTCAATGCCGCCACGAGTGTCACGATCGAGCGGGGAACGCGCGTGTCGTGGGATGTGCAGATCATGGACACCGACTTCCACTGGATCGAAAACGCGGACGGGACCCGACGCCCCCACAAGGCGGCGATCGTGTTGGGTCCGCGCGCGCTCATCGGCGCTCGCTCCATGGTGCTGAAGGGTGTCACCGTCGGAGAGGGCGCCGTCGTTGGCGCCGGCTCGATCGTGCGGCGGTCCGTGGCACCGGGCGTCATCGTGAGCGGCAACCCGGCGCGTGAGGTCGGCCAGGTCACCGACTGGGGCTCGGCTCCCGCCTGATCCGGGCGGTTCGGATCAGACGGAGACGACGGCGGCGACACGCGCACCGAGATGGTCCGTGGTGAATCCGCCCTCGACGTGCGCTCTCGCCGCCTGGCCTCGTCGCTGCCGTTGCGTCGGGTCGTTCAGGAGCCGTAGGGCAGCGGCGGCGAGAGCGTCGGCATCGGACGGCGCCACCATCTGCGCGCCGTCGGTGCCGCCGAAGTAGTCCGCCATTCCCGGCGTCTCGGTGATGATGAGCGGGCGCCCCGTCGCCATGCTCTCCAGCCCCACCGTCATCCCGGAGACGTGGGTGTTCGGCCTGGTCGCGATGACGCAGACCGAGGCGCGCTGGTACAGCTGGCGGAGCTCCCCGTGTGAGAGGTGCGGGACGAGGGTCACCCCCGCCGGCGGCTCCTCCCGTGACGTCGTCTGAATGATGATCTCGACGTCGGGCCGCTCGTGCCGCACCCGTGCGAGCGCGCGGAACAGTGTCGCCGCATCGCGATCGCGATCCCCGCCCACGCTCACCAGCAGCGGCGTTTCCGGCGGCGGCGCCGCGTGGAAGAAATCGGCATCCACTCCGAAGACGACGTGGTGCACCCGAGGGCCGTCCTCGCCGATGAAGTGCTGGAGCGGCCCGACCTGCGCCGAACTGAGCACCCAGAGGCCGTCCATGCGGCGCAGCATCGATCGTCTCTCCGCCAGCCACGACGGCTCCTTCGTCGCCAGCTGGTCGGTCAGCCACACAACACCGCTGAATCGCGATCGCAGGGCGGGGACGGCGGCCAGTCTGTCGACGGAGTTCTCATCCCAGACCAGGCCCACAGGTCCGCGGCCACGCCACAGAGCCGGCGGGGTGGCGCGCATCAGTCGGCGCAGGGCGCCCTGCATGGCTGTGTCGCGCGGAAGATTGCGGGCTTTGACACTCGACACGTGGTGTGCCAGCTTGTTCAGGCCGTACGGCCACGCGTCAGGCCGAGCACCCGCCCCATAGTCGCGAGCCCAGCCGGCGAGGTCCTTGCCGGCCGGATAGAAGACAACCACGTCGTCCGACCCGCCCGCCCCGCTCATCCCCCGTGCGCGCACTGCCCCCGTTGCCCCCATGGACCCATGCTAGAGCTCGCAGCGGCTACTTCGCGGGTGCCGTGAACGGGCCGACGCGGGTGGCGCCCGCCTTCTGGCCGATGGCAGTCGCGACATCCGATGGAAGGCCGTAGGTCGTGGCCTTCGGCGCGGTCAGGACGGCGGACACCACCTTCAGATCGGATGCGAAGATCGGGTTTCCCATCCACAGCGCCGACCTCTGGTCATTGCCGGTGAAGCGCGAGAAGTCCTCGAGTGTCTTGAAGCTCCGGGTGCCGGCCGTCCCGTTCGCCCAGCAGGCGAAGTTGCTGGGAGCCGAAGCGGTCGCACGGTGGTAGACATTGCCGTCCAGGCTTATGCCGAAGTCGTTGCCGTACATCTTCTGGCTGTAGTCCTGCGTGAGCATCGGGCATGAGCCGCCCGCGCTGTACGAAATGGCGTTGTTGCGCAGTGTGATGTTCTTCATCACCCACGGAATCTTGGATGCCAGCGACGACACCTCTTGGCGACGTCTGTCGTGCGTGAAGCTCAACGCGCGCTTCACTCCGTCGATCGCGTTGTTCCACACCTGTACGGATCCGCTGTTGCTGATCTGCAGCCCGATGTCGTTGCCCGAGATGTAGTTGTCGGCGATGATCGCCTTCTCGCTGATCTCGACCTGCACCCCGGTCGTCGAGTTGCCGGTGACCCGGTTGCCGGTGACGGTGAGATCGTAGGAGCTCACGTCGAACCACACACCCGCGCTGTCGTTGTCGGCGACGACATTGCCGGAGATGAGGCCCTTGTCGATCCCGGACAGCTTCATGCCGCCGGACACGGGGGCCGGTTTGAAGGCCTGCGTGTTGTTGCCGCTGACGACCGAGTTCGTGATGCGGAGGTCGTGCGTGCCGTTCGCGCCGATGCCCAGCATCCCGTTCCCCGTCACCGTCAGCTTGTTGAGCGTCTGGTTGTCGTTCCAGGCGTAGACGCCGATCGTCGCGTTGTTGCGCACGACGAGGTTCTCCAGGGTGATGTCGTGTACTTCGGCGGTCACGGTCCCCATCATGTTGAGGGTCGTCGCGTAGCGCTGCACCCCGAAGCCACGCAGGGTCGTTCCCGTGCCTTGCACTTGGATGGCGCGGGTCAGGGTGCTCGCGTCGACGCGGCGCCCGGAGGGATCCGATCCGATCATCAGGCGCTTCGCGGACGTGTCTGCGAAGAAGGTCCCGCTCGTGACCTGCGTTGCGCTGCCGACCTGGCGCAGCGGCTCGCCATCGATCCAGACCTGTTCGGGGTAGCCGGCGAGGGGGTTGCGGGAGTCGGTGAAGCGCGCCGTCTCGTCGAGGTTCGCATTGAATGAGACGCGGCGGTCGAATGGGTGACTCCAGTTCGCGACCCACGTGGATCCGGACTTCGTCCACCCGCTCACCGGCGAGCTTCCGTCGAACCACACGGCCTCGCCGGGGTACGACTGGATCGTGAGCTTCCTGTTGAAGCCGATGTAGACAGACTCGCGGTACGTGCCGCCGCGCAGCACGATCGTGGATCCGTTCGGAGCCTTCTCGACGGCGTACGCTGCGCTCCCGTAGGGATTGTTCGCGGTTCCGGCTCCGGTGCGCGTGCCCTTCGCCGCCGCGTAGATGGCACCCGCGGGCACCGTGTACCGCGTGGATCCGACGGCGGCGCTGCCCGCCGTCGCTCCGGCGGTCGTCGACCCAGGCTGCGCTGTCGGCGTTGGGGTGGGTGTCGGCGTCGCCGTCGCCGTCGGCTCCGGCGTGGGGGTGGATGCCGCGGTGGCGGCGAGTACGGTCACATCGTCCACGCGCACCGCCATCGCCGGCGAGCCCGAGGACAGGTGGGTGCTGACCGCGGCGGATCCCGCCGCGCGCACGCGGGCGTCGGACGAGTCCGAGATGGTCTGCTGCCACGAGGTGGGCTGGGCCGCCCCATCGATCCAGACACGGGCCTTGAGCACGACGGGAGACTGTCCCGACACGGAGAGCTCCGCACGAACCTTCTGACCCGCGGCGATCGAGGCGATCGGTTTGCTCGAGGCGAGCACGCTCTCGGCGCCGCGCGCATCCATCCGGCTGAGCCAGAGGTTCACGCCGCTCGTGCCGAAGCGCACGCGCGCCTGGTAAGAGGTCTTGCCCTCCGAGCGGGCGACGAGGGAGATCGTGGGGCCGTTTCCGGTCGCCGTGCGCGATTCCGGCCAGAGGAGCGCGGAGAGGGTGGCATCCTGCGGCATCCCGCCGGACAGGGTCTGGGTGGTCTGTGTTCCGGGATCGGAGGATACCCGGGCAGACCCGCCCGCCACGCTCGTCGACGACGGTGCTGTCGTCGTCCACGAGCGCCCGTCGATGGAGGGACCCCATCCGCTCGCCACGGAGCGTTCGAAGGTATCGGTGCCGGTCGTCGCGGCGGTCGCGGCGGGAGCGACGGCGAGACTCGTGACGACGAGTGCGGTCGCGGCGCAGGCGGAGACCAGACCGCGTGCGAGGGTGCGCGGAAGTGCTGTTCGTCTCATGGGGAGCGCTTTCGGGGTGGCGCGGACGGGAAGGAGCAGGTTCATGTAAACACGGCGAAAACAGCCCGCTTTCCACATGAGACACTTCTCACCTCATGTCACGTCACGGCGATGCGGGTGGCGGCTTCCGTTCACCGACGGCGGGCAGAAGCACCGCCAGCGTCACGGCGAGGGTGAGTGCCGCGCTTCCGATCGGGCTGAACGCGAGGTCCCACATCAGCCGCAGTGCGAGGAACGCACCGACAGCGCTCACCGTCCCCGATGCCAGCCGGATGACGAGGCTCGCTCCGACGGCGAGGGCGAGCACGACGGCGAAGGCGAGGCCGAGCACACCGAAGAGGATCCAGAGGTCGCCGGTGAGGCTGTGCACCTCGAACCCGTTGCCGAACATGTAGCGATTGACGTAGCCGTTGTCGGGGTCGTAGCCGAGAGCGACCATACCCTGCTTAGCGACCTGGACCTGTTCGCCGGTGGGGAAGACGCCCGACCCGTATCCCCACGGATGGGCGGTGAGCAACGCGATCGAGGCGCCCAACTCCGGGCGACCACCCGTCAGGAGAGAACCGGACCGCTCGATCTGGGCGACGGAGCGCGCCTGGGCCTGTTCGCCCAGCGCCCCGTCGAGGAGTGCGGCTTGGATGAGGAAGTATCCGCCCACGCCGACGAGCGCGACGCGGGTCGCGACCAGGGCGGCGCGCCCTGACGTCGACGTTCCCGGCGCCCCCTGCGTGAAGAGGAGCGCCATGACGACGACGAGCATGCCGGTGAGCGAGCGGGAATCCTGGAGGGCGGACACCGCCGCGAGGACGAGGAGCACCGCGATCTGGGCTCGCCGATGTCCCCAAACGCGCGGTAAAGAGAGCGCGATCAGGATGCACGGAACCGCGAAGGTGAACTTCCACGGGTTGTCCCAGTTGATTCCCCGAGATGCCACCGACAGCAGCACTCCTACCCCGAACCCGAGGACCATCATCTGCGCTCCGATGAGGGAGCGGACCCAGAGGAGCGCGATCGCGGTGACGACCACCCCGAGGAGGAGGATCGAGTTCGCTGTCGCCATGCGCGTGCTCGTCCCGGCCCACCCGCGCGTGAGCTCGGTGAGGACGATGCCGTTCGCGATCGCCAGGACCGCGAAGACCGCGATCGTCGGCGCGAACCGGTACTGACGCAGCGCGCGGAGTGTGACCGGCAGCAGCAGCGCGCAGACGGCGACGCCGAGCGGGATGTCCAGCGGCAGTCGGATCCGCTGCGCGGACGCCACGGCGACCGCGAACGCCATCAGCGCCTCTCCGCTGATCGGTGTCCGCCAGGCGGAGGCGGGCCTCAGCCTCGTCGACGACCGCGCAAGAACCATGTCGACCGACCGGCGTGAGGGACCTCGGCCCTCTCGTAGTAGGGGCTCGAAGCCACACGCTTCACGTCGTTCAGCACGATGCCCATGATCCGCGTGCGCGTTGCCTCGAGTTCGGCGAGTGTGCGAGCCAGAGCTTCGCGCTTCGTTCGCCGCGACCGAGCGACGACGATGATCCCTTCGACGGCCGGCGCCAGCCACAGTGCGTCGCTCACGGCGAGCACCGGCGGGCTGTCGACCACGACGAGATCGAACTCTTCTCGCACCTGTGCGAGCAGTTGCCGGAGATGACCCGAAGCGAGCAGCTGACCCGGGTTCGGCGGCGTCGCGCCGCTGGTGAGCACGCGCAGCCCCGACTCTCCCCATGCTTCGGCGGCGTCATCGACGGTGACATCTCCCAGAAGCACGGTGGTCAGACCGACCGCGCCCTCGAAGCCGGTCACGTCGGCCACGGTGCCCCGGCGCAGGTCGGCGTCGATGAGCAGAACCCGCTGGTCCTGCTCGGCCGCGATCGCGGCGAGCGTGAGAGCGATGGAGGACTTGCCGTCGCCGGATTCCGGCGATGTCACGAGGACGACCTTCGCCTCGCCGTCCACGTTGGCAAAGCGCAGGGATGCCGCGACGGTGCGCACCGCCTCGGCGAGCGAGCCCGACGCGGTGTCGCGAACGGCGACGGCCAGCGGTACCCCCGTCGTGTTGACGGGGATCTGGCCGAGGACGGCGATATCGGTGACCTCGGCGATGTCCGCGCGCGACACGAGGCGTGTGGTCAGGACCTGTCGCAGGATGGCGATGACCGCCGCCGCGAGCAGCCCGATGAGGGCGCCGATGACGGCGAGCAGGCGCGTGTTGGGCGCGATGGGAGAGCGCGGTTCGCTTGCGGGGCTGATCTGTTCCACGCGCACCGCGGGCCCGGAGGAGGTCGTCCGGGGTGACAGATTCTCCACGGCATCCGCGAGCTCAGTCGACACGGCGTTGGCGATGCGGGTGATCTGGCCGGGATCCGCGCCGGTCACGGCGATCTCGAGCACGGTCGTGTCGAGAGGGGAGCTGACGCTCACGATGCGCGCCAGGTCGCGCGAGGTCGTGTCGAGACTCAGGCTCGCGATGACCCGATCGAGGACCACGGGAGACGTGGCGACCACCGTGTAGGTCGCGACGAGCCCCTGGACGTAGTTCGATCCCTGGACGAGCTCACTGGTGGTGTCCCCACGAGCCGGCACGATCACGACGGAGGACTGGGCGCGGTACGTGTCGGTCTGCAGCGTCCCGTACCCGTAACCGAGGGCCGCACCGAGGATGGTGAGGACGAGAAGCAGCGCCCATCGCTTTCGCAGTGCGGAGAAATAGTCGTGGAGCGTCACCGCGTCTGTCCCTTCAGCCGGTCGGTACCCGAGCGTAGCGCCGCGCGTCCGTCGGCCGCACCGGGCGTCGTCTGCCGGTGAACGGCGGTGACGAGCCCCGCGACACTCGAGCGGTACCGGTCGGTGTGGTGCCTTTCGTCGGCCTCCGCGGCGCTGCGCCCGGTCGCGGTGGCGACCGCCGCCCACTGGTCGCAGAATCCCGCGACCGCGTCGGCGAGTGCGCGCGGGTCGTCGGGGGTGACCAGTCGGGTCGACGCGTAGCCGCCCGCCGCTTCACGCAACCCGCTCGTATCGCTGGCGACGACCGGGCGCTGGGCGAGCACGCCCTCGACAGCGGTGTTGCCGAACGGCTCGTCGACGATGGACGGCACCAGGAGGATGTCCGCCGCATCCAGGCGAGGCCATACGTCGCTCTCGAAGCCGAGGAAACGGACGCGGTCGACGAGTCCGAGTCTTTCGGTCTGGTCGCGCAGCTCCTGCTCGAACCACTCGTATCCAGTGAACGCCGTGCCCAGCACATCCAGTGTGGCGTTCGTGCCTTCCTCGGTGAGGAGCCCCAGCGCTGCGACGGCGACCTGCGGCCCCTTGCGCGGCGACAGGCGCCCGACGAACAGGAGGCGCAGGGGGTCGGGTGTCTGCGTGCGCAGCGGCGTGGGGGCGGAGGGCCCCGGCACGCCATTGAGGACGATCTCCGTGCGCGCCGCGAGCGCGGAGTAGGACCGAAGGAGTGTGCGTCGGCTGAACTCGCTGTTGACGACGATGCGGTCGGCGGCGAGCAGCGGTGCGTAGAGCATCCGCCGAACCACCGCGCTGGCGGTCGATTCCGCTTCGTGGACGTGTGTCACCGCGCGCACGCGGTGAAGGCGCGCGAGCGGTCCCCACAGCGGAAGCGTGACCGTGCTGACATACACCGCTGCAGGCCTGTGCTGGCTGATGAGGCGCCGCGCGCTGCGGAGATTACGCAGCGAGTCGCGAACGAGGGCGCACCAGCCGCGCGGGCGCAGCAGGGACTTTCGGAGGACGAGCATGGGAACCGTGACGACCGTGACGCCGGCGGCGCGAATGCGGTCGGCGAGCGGTCCTTCCTCCGGCAGTGCGACCAGCACCGGCGCCCGTCCGGCGAGCCCGATGACGCTCTCCAGAAACATGCGGTCCGAACCGAACAGTTCCGCTCCCGGGTGCACCGCCAGGATGGTGCGCTCCTCGGTAGCGCGGGCGTCCGCGCTCACGCGTCGACCTCCGTGCTCGCGGTGACGTGCTTCTCCAGCGTGCGCGCGTCCAGTGCGGCGAGCCGTCGGCGGACGAGGAACCAGTTGGGGATGAACTGGAAGAAGAGGACGCCGATGATCGAGCCGAGCACGGGTGCGACGGCTCCGAGCGCCGGGATCAGGGTGATCGTGAGTCCGAGGTTCACTGGCAGCATCCCGAGGATGAAGAACGCCTGGAAGCGCAGACCGGAGGCATCCGTCAAGTACATGCCGAACGGGTACTTCGCCGACTGGAGGACGATGAAGACGCCGAATGCCCAGAGCAGCGGCGCGTCGAGGTGGATCTTGCCGCCGGAGGCGACCTCGGAGAGCCAGCCCGACGCGGCGGCGAGGATCAGCGCCGCGAGTGCCGCGGCGCCCGCGAACACCAACGACATCTTGCCGGGCGAGACGGGCGCCCTCGTGCCGGTCGATCGTGCTTTGGCGAAGACGGGCCACAGGGCGAAACCGGCGGTGGTCACGACGGCGAGCACCGGCGAGAAGATCTGGTTTGCGAGGCTGTATTGGGTCAGATCCGACACCGTGCCGACGAGGCTGAGCACGAGCCGGTCCGACGACATCGCGATCGGAAGCGCGATCATCTGGATCAGCATCGGCCACGCCGTGTTGAACACCCGCGCACCCTTGACCTTGCGGTCGACAGCGCCGCGCAGGGCGCTCCCGAGCATCGGGCTGATCATCCGCGCGGCGATGAGGATCGCCAGCCCACTGATCAGGGCGGTGGCGAGGTAGGAGGCGACGGCGATGTAGCCGCCGCCGGCACCGAGCTGGATCATGGCCCAGAGTGCGAGAAGCACGATCGGGGTCTGCAGGGCACTGAGTAGCACGACGACGACGTTCATGCCGAGTGCGGCGAGGATGCGCTGCCCGAACGCGATAAGCAGATTGAAGCCGAACACGGCGAGGCAGAGCGTCGCGGCAAGGGCGCCCGTTTCGGGCGTGAGCGCTGAACCGAGGAGCGTCGGCCAGAGGCCCGTGGCGTACAGGATGAGCGCCACGCTGACGACCGTCACGCAGCAACCCGCGAGCAGTCGCAGGCATGACACGAGGACGAGTCGCAGATTGTTGTCCCGACGGGGGTCATCTGCCCCCGCGACGGCGTTCATGATGGCCGCGGTGAGACCCAGATCACTGAACGGGATGAGCCCGGCGATGCCGACGAGCAGGATGTACTGGGCGTAGGTGTCGATGCCGAAGTGGTCGATGATGAGGCGCGTGACCACGATGCCGAGGATGGCGCTCACCGGTAGGACGAGAAAACGCGCTCCGGCACTCGAGAGCAGCGACAGGATGGTCCCGCGACGGCTGCCGAGGTCGCGGATCTGCGAGATGCCCCTCTTCGGCCCGCGGCTTGCGCCACCGCCGTCGTCCCGATGGTCTGAAAGACGGCTTTCGCGCAGCTCGCGCCGCGTCCGATCTTGTGTCCCCACGTTCACTCTGCCCCCAATGCGCCGGAGTGTCCGCGAGACGCTACACGCATCGGCGTCTCACCACCCGAGCGAACGCGCCTGCGTGACCCCACTGCCGGCTCGCGCGCAAGTCCCCCAAGCGCGCAGGACACTAGGATAGCGGTTTCGGCCGCTGCGCGTGCATGCGGCCGCGAGAGGCCGACGTGGTGGGTCGGTCGTGACGACGACGGGGGCGAGGCGTGACGCGGGTTCTGATGGTCTGCAGTGCCAACGTCTGTCGTTCGCCCGCGATGGCCATCGGCTTTGCGACCGCCGCCCGCGAGGGGGGTGTGCGTGTCGATGTGGTCAGCGCGGGACGGTTGGCGCAGCCCGGTGCGATGATCTGTGCGGTCACCGCCGAAACGGTCGGCGTGGACGAACGTAGCCGTCAGGCAGCAACCGAGCATCGTGCCCAGCGGCTGAGCGCGGAGCTCATCGAGTCAGCGGGGCTGATCCTCGGCGCCACACGCGAGGAGCGGGCCGCCGTGGCCGTCATGTCGCCGCGCTCACGCTCGCGGGTGTTCACGATCGCCGAAGCCGTCGCGCTGGGCGAGATCGCCGCCGAGCGCCGCTTCGCGCCGGCATCCGGTGACGTCGACGAGTTCGTCGCGGCGTTGAACGCTCATCGTGGCAGGCTGCCGGTGACCGACAGGCGGGTTGGGCCAGGACGGCAGTCCCCGTGGCGGCGAGCACCCGCCGATCCCCTCGATCTTCCGGACGCGCACGGCTCGCGGCTCGCGGAGCACACCAGGCGCGTTCGTGAGGCGGTTCGGCTGTCGGAGCGTCTCGTCGCCCTCATGGCCCCCACGAACTGACACGGCCGGGCGCGATGCGCCCACGGGCGCTCGTTGTGTCAGACCGTCGCACCGACGCGCTGTGCCCGCCGCGCAGATGCGTGCACGGATGAGCCGGCCGCGATGCGTCCTGCGAGGTTCTCGTAGGCGGTCGCGACGTCATCCCAGCGGAAGTTGTCCTTCGCGCGCGCCTGTACGGCGGCCGAGAGGGTGGGTACCTGTTCGCGATCCAGCTCCAGGTCGGTGAAGTGGCGCTCGACCTCGCTCGCGTCTTCGAAGAACCAGCCGAGGTCGTCGAGTGTCTCGCGGTTGAAGTTCACGTCCCAGGCAATGACCGCGGTGCCGGCTCCCATTGCTCGCAGCAGTGACGGATTGGTGCCGCCCACGGAGTGCCCGTGGACGTAGGTGCGGGCGTGGAAGTACAGCGCGTCAAGCAGATCCTGGTCGAACACGCCACCGAGAAGTCGTATGCGCGGGTCGCCCGCCGCCGCGGTGTGGATGCGCTGGGTGTACTCAGCCGCATAGGGCGCTGAGCCGACGACCACCAGCGGCGCCGCTGCCCCGCTAGCTCGGTAACCCTCGACGATCTCGAGCACATGGTTCTCAGGCTCGAAGCGCGCGACGACGAGATGGTAGCCGTCGGGTCGAAGGCCCAACGCGGTGATGCCGTCGATCGGAGCGCTTTCGATGATCGGAGCGCCGTAGCGGATGAGTTCTGTAGGCACACCGAATTGGTCGGCGTAGTAGTCGGCTATGCCGGGTGCATCCGCAATCAGGGCATCTGCGGACCGCACGCCGAACTGCTCGGCCCACCGGTAATAGGCGCGACCTCGTGCGCCCCACTTCGAACGCTTCCACTCGAGGCCGTCCATGTGAAGAGCGACAGGGATGCCGCGAGCGCGCAGCAGCGGCACGAACGGAGAGTTGGCGGCGTTGAAAACGAAAGCGGCATCCGGAGCCTTGCGGCTCACCGCGTGCAGGGCCGACAGCCCGGTGTGGCTGAGGGTCTCGAGCTGCTTCTGTCGGAGCGCCGGCAGGTGCACGACCCGCATCCCGAGGTATTCGCGTTCACGGTGTTCGGATCCGCGGGTGTACACCGTGATGTCGTGACCGCGCTCCACCAGCCGCTTGCCGACTTCCTCCACAGCGGTCTCGAAGCCGCCGTACGACGCGGGAACACCGCGCGTACCGATCATCGCGATCCGAAGTGCCCTGTCCGGGACGACAGCTGTGGGCGCCTCCGCGACAGGCCGGCTCAGGATAGACGTCATCAGTAAGCTCCTTCGGACCGCACCATCACGCGCACAGTGCGCCACATGATCTGGAGGTCGTCGACGACCGACCAGTTCTCCACGTACCGCAGGTCGAGCCGCACGCTCTCTTCCCAGCTGAGGTCGCTGCGTCCTCCGACCTGCCAGGGGCCGGTGATGCCCGGCTTGATGTACAGGCGACGGAAGACGTCGTCGTCGTAGGTGGCGACTTCGCTCGGAAGGGGAGGGCGCGGGCCAACGACACTCATGTCGCCGACCAGCACGTTCCAGAACTGGGGAACCTCGTCGAGCGAGTACTTCCGCAGGATCCGGCCCACGCGGGTGACCCGAGGGTCGTCGTGCATCTTGAACAGCGGGCCCGCGCCCTCATTGGCCGCGAGCAGCGCGGCGCGCCGCTCCTCGGCATCCACGGCCATCGAGCGGAATTTGATCATCCGGAACTCGTGGCCGTCACGCCCGACCCGTGCTTGGGGAAAGAACAGCGGACCGGGCGAGTCGAGCTTGATCGCGATGGCGATGACCGCCGCGATCGGCGCGAAGAAAAGGAGTGCGATCGAAGCGACCGCGATGTCGAGTGCGCGCTTGGCGAGGTAGGCGCGGCCGGTGAACGAGGCGATCTCGACGTGGATGAGTGGCAGCCCCTCGACGGGCCGCAGCGACATGCGCGGCCCGGCGACATCGGAGACGCGGCTGGAGATCACCAGTTCTGCGGCCGTGTTCTCCAGCTGCCAGGCGAGGTGCTTGATCTCGTCGGCGCCTTCGTCTCCGCGGCTGGCGATGATGATCGTGTCGGCGTCGAGTGCTGCGGCTGCTTCGGCCACGCTGTGCGTGCGCATCGCCGGGTAGATGGCGTCGCCGACGCGCAGGCTGTCGAGGTCGTCTCCGCGCAGCGAGGCGCCGACCACCTGGTAGCCCAGGCCGGGGTCGGCGATCGAGCGGATCACGTACTCGACGTCTGCGCGCTCGCCGACCACGACCGCGCGCGTCGTGTACGCGCCCGCGAGTCGACGGCGGATGAGCCAACGGCGCCAGAGCCAGCGCTCGAACAGCAGGACGCCGATGCCGAGCGGCAGCGCGACGAAGAGCTGCGCGCGGATGCCGTCGACGTCGATGGCCACATCGATCATGGCGAGAAGACCGAACGCGAACCCGGTCGCGTGGATCATGCGGGTGTACTCGGCGGCGCCCGAGCCGATGAGCTTGACGTCTCGCGTTGCGAAGGCGGAGAGCATCAGGAGCCAGATCACGGCCGTCGCGGCGGCGATCTGGAAGACGAGGCCAGGATCGGCGACGGCGAGCGGACCGCTCACCGCGCCGATCGAGGCCACCGAGGCCACTGCGCACGTGAAGGCGACCGCGGCGGCGTCGCTCGTGCGCAGGATCCAGCGGTAGCGGCGTTCCCACGACTGCCGGCGCTCGAGAGCGCGCGACGGTGGTGCGGCCGCGGACGCCCGGGACGCGATGGTCGGGAACGGGGAAACGAACCCGGTCGTCGCGATGCCCGTGGCGTCGTGAAGCGCGCTCATCGTGTGATCCCCAGCACGGACGAACGCTGCAATGCAGTCGGCATTTTGCCCCCCAGCAAACCGACGGACGAATCGAAATCCGTCCACCCCCAGTAAGACGACGCGAAGACCCCCGTCTCCTGCGGACCAACCCCCCGGCTGTCACGCGTGCGTCGTGGGCGACTCTACCCCGCGAATCGCGTCGAGCGCCACCGCGAGTATTCAGCCTGTGGACGGATGCCGTTCATCGAGCATTTCTCGGTCGTTGGGCGCCGCGCCGCGCGCCGAGTCGAATTGCCCTACCCCAGTGCGTCGACGACGGCTGCCCGTCGCTGCGCGGCCACGCGCGGCGAGGCATCCCAGATCTGCGTCATCCGCTCGGCGTCGAACGCCGGCCCGCCGGGGTCTCCGCACTTCCTTGCTGCGACCGGCCCCAGACCGGCTCAAAGGCCCCGGGGTGCCTCCGATGAGAGGCGGTCGCGAGGTATTTCGACTCGCTGCGCTCGCTGGTCAAGTCCCCGGCAGTGGATGCTCCTATTGCTGTCAAGCGGCCAGTGGTGGGCCGATCTGTTCCAGGACGGCGGTCGCTCGGGCTTCGAGTTCAGGGTCGGCGCGGGTGCCG
>NZ_MEEL01000054.1:0-16132 GCF_001724435.1 Microbacterium sp. SCN 69-37 | reverse complement strand
CCGATAGCTCAGTGGCAGAGCACTTCCATGGTAAGGAAGGGGTCGTCAGTTCAATCCTGACTCGGGGCTCGCAGCATCCACATCTCGCCGTGTGGGTGCGGCGCGGCGGGGTAGCTCAGTTGGTGAGAGCGCACGACTCATAATCGTGAGGTCGCGGGTTCAAGCCCCGCTCCCGCTACCACACTCGTTTTCCTCGAACAGATGACCTTGAGATCAGGGTCCAGGTGTTGGGAAGAAGCGTCGGAGATGTCTCCGGCGCTTTTCTTGTTGGTTGCGGCAGAGAGCGCCGCGCGGCGTCGACCGCGTCCCAGGTCGGCGGTTCGCCCCTCTCCTGGTGCTCAGCGTGCGAGGAGCGTGGTCTGAATCTTCTCGGAGACGGCTTCGCGCAGCGGCCGCACGGCCTCGGCGTCCCAGGCATCCGGATTGGGGAAGGACCACTCCAAGACGTCGCCGCGTGGCGTCGATGGCAGATCGAGGCCGGGCTTCATCAGCACCACGACGTCCGCCTGATCGATGTCGCTCACGGTGACGGCACGCGGCACCCGGTCGGTGATGTCGATGCCCAGCTCGGCAACCGTCGCGGTGACGGCGGGGTTCACTTCGCCCGCCGGCGACAGTCCCGCCGACGTCGCGGTGAACCGGTCGCCGGCCAGATGCTCCAGGAGCGCAGCGCCGAGTTGGGAGCGGCCGGCATTGTGCTGGCAGATGAACAGGACGGTCGGAGTGGTGTTGGTCACGGGTTCTCTTTCTGGGAAGTGTCAGGTGGCGGCGAGTCGGGGGGCGAGTTCGGTGATGCGGCGCTCCAGCTCGTCGTAGGCGGTGTCGAAGGCGTCGTCGGTGCCGACGCGGACCGGGTCGGGGATGGACCAGTGCAGGTGCCCGGCCACCCCGAGTTCTTCGTGCGCGTTGTCGCACACGGTGACCACGAAGTCCGAGTCGGTCAGCACGGCGCCCAATGCCCGTGGTGGCTCTTGCGGCAGGTCGAGATCGTGACGATTGGCTGTCGCGATCGCGCCGACTGCGATCTGTTCAGCGGGGCGCGTGCCCCCGGACGTGGCGGGGATGCTGCTGTGGGTCGCCCACAGCGCGGCGGCGAGTTGCGACCGCGCCGAGTTCGCCGTGCAGACGAAGACCACGCGGCTTGCGCCTTCGGTTCGGCCAGGGGTGAGGCCCACGAGGGCGTTGTCCGTGAGGTGTATGTAGCTGCGTCGCTTGTCCGCCTCGGAGCGCGATCGGGCGACCATGCCCGCAGACTCCAGCACGTTCAGGTGATGAGTCACGAGATTTCCCGCGATGCCCAGGGTCGTCCGAATCTCTGACGGCGACAGATCGCCGAGCGTCAGAAGGTCGACGATCCGCAGCCGGGACGGGTCGCTCAAAGCGGCGTGCCGAGCAGCGCGCGCCTCCACCGTGTCAGTTCGTTCAGTGTTCATTGGTTCAATCTTGACTGTTATATCGCGTGTGCGTCAAGATGAGCCGACATGAAAACGATCACCCGCTCCAACCCCTCCGCGACTCGGCCACACGTGCTGCGTCGCGTCGCCGCCGAGTTCGTCGGGACGGGGCTGCTCGTCACCGTCGTGGTCGGGTCAGGGATCGCCGCCCAGCGGCTCTCGCCGGGCGATGTGGGGTTGCAGCTTCTCGAGAACAGCGTGGCCACGGCGCTCGGCCTGACGGTGCTGATCCTCATGCTCGGCCCGGTGTCGGGAGCGCACTTCAACCCCGTGGTGTCACTGGCGGACTGGCTGGCCGGCCGCCGCGAGGGAGCCGGCCTGCCGCTGCGCGATGTCGCCCCGTACCTGGCGGCGCAGGTTCTCGGCGGCGCGGCCGGCACCCTCCTGGCCGGCGTGATGTTCGACGCCGCGCCCGCGCTGTCGGGACACGACCGCGCGACCGGCGGGCATCTGGTCGGCGAACTGGTCGCTACCGCCGGGCTCGTGCTGCTGGTCTTCGCGCTCGCCCGCGCAGGGAACGGATCGGTGACCGCGGCTGCGGTCGGCGCCTACATCGGTGCCGCGTACTGGTTCACCAGCTCCACATCGTTCGCCAACCCCGCTGTGACCATCGCCCGCATGTTCACCGACACGTTCGCCGGAATCGCCCCCGCCTCCGTGGCACCGTTCATCCTCGCCCAGCTCGTCGGTGGCGCCCTTGGGCTCGCGATGCTGCTCGTCTTCTACCCGACCGCTGCACGCACCGCGGGAGACGTCGTGGTGCCCACGCAACCCGAAACCACGTCCTGAAAGGCACCCTCATGCACCTCGTAGCGATCGGCGGAAGTGACGCCGGCATCTCCACAGCCCTGCGCGCCCGCGAACTCGACCCCTCGGTCGACGTCACCGTCGTCGTGGCCGACTCCTACCCGAACTTCTCCATCTGCGGCATCCCCTACTACTTCTCCCGCGAAGTGCAGCCCTGGCAGTCCCTCGCCCACCGCACGCACGCCGACCTCGAAGCCACCGGCATGAACCTGCGTCTGAACACCCTCGCCACCGGTATCGACGTCGACGGTCGCACGCTCACGGTCCGGGACGCGGCCGGTACGGAGTCGACGATCGCGTATGACGAACTCATGGTCGGCACTGGCGCATCCCCGTCCACCGCCGGCATCGCCGGCCTCGACCGGTTCGGCCCCGACGACGGCGTGCACCTGCTGCACTCGATGGGCGACACCTTTGCCTTGGAGCGATACCTCGACGAGCACCAGCCCGAAACCGCAATCATCGTCGGGGCTGGCTACGTCGGCCTCGAAATGGCCGAGGCTCTCACCGTCCGGGGCCTGCGCGTCACCCAGCTCCAGCGAGGCCCCGAGGTGCTCTCCACCCTCGACCCCGAACTCGGCTCGCTCGTCCACGATGAACTCACCCGCCACGGCGTCGAGGTCGTGACCGGGACGCGTATCCAATCCGTCACGCGCGACGGCGGCCGCCTCACCGTGACCGGCACCCGCGATGCTCACGCATTCTCCCGAAGCGCCGACCTCGTGCTCGTGGTCGTCGGTGTGCGCCCCAACACCAGCCTGCTCACCGCAGCCGGCGCGACCACGGGCGCGGGCGGTGCCGTCGTCGTGGACGAGCACATGCGCACCGGCCTGCCGAACGTCTGGGCAGCCGGAGATGGCGTGGTCACCCGCCACCGCCTCCTCGGCGTTACGTACCTGCCCCTCGGCACCACCGCCCACAAGCAGGGCCGCGTCGCCGGCGAGAACGCCATTGGCGGCAACGCGCGGTTCGCGGGCAGCCTCGGCACACAGGTCGTGAAGGTGTTCGAGGTCGTCGCCGCTCGCACCGGCCTCCGCGACGACGAAGCCCTCGCGGCGGGCTACGCTGCGCAGAGCCACACCGCGATCGCGGATGACCACAAGCGCTACTACCCCGGAGCGACGCCGATCAGCATCCGCATCACCGGCGACACTCGGGACGGACGCCTTCTCGGCGCTCAGCTCGTCGGCACGCGAGGAGCGGAGATCTCCAAACGCGTCGACACCTACGCCACTGCCCTGCACCACGGCATGACCGTCGGCGGAATGAGCGACCTCGACCTCTCGTACACGCCGCCGCTCGGCTCGCCCTGGGACGCGGTACAAGTGGCCGCTCAAGCGTGGGAGCACGAGGTCCGCGTGGTCGCGGCCGGCGTCTGATTCTCGAGAACTCACCTGACCTGCCCGGCATCCGATGGCGGGAACGCGTGTCGGCGTCCGGCGATAGCATGAACCCGTTCCCACCCGGCCCGTAGACGGAGCCCTTCATGCTCGGAAAACTCCTCGTCCGATATCTCTGGACGTACAAGTGGTGGCTGCTGGGCGTGCTCGTCTTCCAGTTCGCCTCGGCGATGGCGTCTCTCTACCTGCCGCGCCTGAACGCCGACATCATCGACAAGGGTGTCGCCGCGGGCGATACCGCCTACATCTGGTCGCGCGGCGGCTTCATGCTGCTCATCGCGCTGGGGCAGATCGTCGCCTCGGTCATCGCGACGTTCTTCGCCGCGCGCGCCGCGATGAGCGCCGGACGCGACATCCGCCGCGACGTCTACGACAAGGTCAGCGGCTTCTCCGAGCGTGAAGTCTCGTCGTTCGGGGCGGGAACGCTCATCACTCGCAACACCAACGACGTCCAGCAGGTGCAGATGCTCGCGATGATGGGCGCCACGATGCTGGTCACCGCGCCGCTGCTGGGCATCGGCGGCGTCATCATGGCCGTCCAGCAGGATGCCGCGCTCAGCTGGCTCATCGCCGTCGCGGTGCCGACGCTGCTCGTGATCGCCGGTTTCATCATCAGCCGCATGGTGCCGTTGTTCCGCGAGTATCAGGGCAAGCTCGACGGCGTCAACCGCGTCATGCGCGAGCAGCTCACCGGCGTGCGCGTCGTCCGCGCGTTCGTGCGTGAACGCATCGAAGAGGCCCGGTTCCGCGTCGCGAACACCGACATCATGGTCGTCGGACGCAAGGTCGGCTCGCTGTTCGTGCTCATGTTCCCGCTGGCGATGCTGGTGCTCAACCTCACCGTCGTCGGCGTCATCTGGTTCGGCGGCATCCAGGTGGATGCCGGTGACGTGCAGATCGGCACCCTCTTCGCCTTCATGCAGTACGTCGGTCAGATCCTCATGGGCGTGCTCATGGCGACGTTCATGACGATCATGATCCCGCGCGCCGCGGTCTCCGCAGATCGCATCGGAGAGGTGCTCGACTCGACCGATGCGCTGCACCGCCCGGCGCGACCGGTCACGCAGTTCCCCGATCTCGGCGCCGTCGAGTTCGACGACGTCACCTTCAGCTACCCCGGCGCCGAGGCGCCCGTCCTCGAGAACATCTCGTTCCGCGCCGCCCCCGGCCAGACCGTCGCCATCGTCGGATCGACCGGTTCGGGCAAGACGACGCTCGTCTCCCTCATCCCGCGACTGTTCGACGTGACCGGCGGCACCGTGCGCGTCGGCGGCGTCGACGTGCGCGAGGCCGACCTCGACGAGATGTGGCGGGGCATCGGCTACGTCCCGCAGCGCGCGTTCCTGTTCACGGGCACGGTCGCCAGCAACCTCCGCTTCGGACGCGAGGACGCGACCGACGACGAGCTGTGGCAGGCGCTCGAGATCGCCCAGGGGCGCGATTTCGTCGCCGAGATGGACGGCGGCCTCGATGCGCGCATCGCGCAGGGCGGCACCAACGTCTCGGGTGGTCAGCGCCAGCGCCTGTCGATCGCTCGCGCCATCGTGCACCGCCCGCACGTGCTCGTGTTCGACGACTCGTTCTCGGCGCTCGACGTCACGACCGATGCCCGGCTACGCCAAGCTCTCTGGCGCGCGCTTCCCGAGGTGACCAAGATCGTCGTCGCCCAGCGCATCTCGACCATCGCGGATGCCGACGTCATCGTCGTCCTCGACGACGGGCGCATGGTCGGCATCGGCACGCACGAGGAGCTTCTCGCCGCAAACGACACGTACCGAGAAATCGTCGAATCGCAGTTGGGAGTGGACGCATGAGCGCGCCGAACACCGCCGCCCTCTCCGAAGAGGAGCGCGAAGAACTCGAGCTCGCCGAACAGGCGCGGCTCAACTCCGGATCCTGGGATTCCGTCGCCCCCGGCAAGGCCGCCAACTTCGGTCGCAGCTTCGTGCGGATGATCGGCCTGCTCGCCCCGTACAAGTGGGCATTCGGGTTCGTCTCGGTCCTCGGCGCGGTCGGCGTCGTCCTCGCCGTGATCGCACCGAAGGTTCTCGGTGAGGCGACCAACATCCTCTTCGAGGGCGTCGTCTCGGCATCCCTCGCTGCGCAGTTCCCCGCGGGGACGAGCCAAACCCAGGTCGTCGACGCCCTGCGCTCCGCGGGGCAGAACGACATCGCCAACATCGTCTCCGCGATGCACGACTTTCAGGTCGGCGCCGGCGTCGACTTCGAGCGTCTGAAGTCGGTGCTCGTCGCTGTTCTCGCGATCTACGTCGTGTCGGCCGTGCTCACCTGGCTGCAGGGCTACGTCATCAACGTGATCATGGTGCGCACCATGTGGCGCCTGCGGGAGTCGGTCGAGGCGAAGATCAACCGTCTGCCCCTGTCGTACTTCGACCGGGTGCAGCGGGGCGAGCTCATCTCGCGCGTCACGAACGACATCGACAACATCACCCAGACCATGCAGCAGTCGTTGTCGACCGCCGTCACGAACGTGCTGACGGTCGTCGGTGTGCTCATCATGATGTTCTCGATCTCGTGGCAACTCGCGATCGTCGCCCTCATCGCCCTGCCGCTGATGGGCGTCATCTTCGGAGTCATCGGCCCGAAGTCGCAGAAGGCCTTCGCGACGCAATGGCGCAAGGTCGGCCGGCTCAACGCACGCGTCGAGGAGTCGTTCTCCGGTCACGCGCTCGTGCGCGTGTACGGCCGCGAGAAGGATTCGCGGGAGAAGTTCCAGCAGGAGAACGAAGAGCTCTACCGGGCCGCGTTCAAAGCCCAGTTCCTGTCGGGCCTGATGATGCCGGCGATGATGTTCATCGGAAATCTCTCCTACGTCGGCATCGCCGTGCTCGGCGGTCTGATGGTGGCCTCCGGCCAGCTGCGGCTCGGTGACGTGCAGGCGTTCATCCAGTACTCGCAGCAGTTCACCCAGCCGCTGTCGGAGCTCGGCGGCATGGCCGCCGTCGTGCAGTCCGGAACGGCCTCGGCCGAACGTGTCTTCGAACTCCTCGACCAGGACGAGCAGGAGCCCGATGCCGCCGACGCGCCCGCCGTGCGCGAGGGACGCGGCGTGATCGAGTTCCAGAACGTCGCGTTCTCGTACAGCCCCGACAAGCCCCTCATCCGCGACCTGTCCTTCCGCGTCGAACCAGGCCAGACCGTCGCGATCGTCGGGCCCACCGGGGCCGGAAAGACGACCCTGGTCAACCTCCTGATGCGCTTCTACGAGCTCGACGGGGGCCGCATCCTGCTCGACGGACAGGACATCTCCGAGCTCACCCGCGACGATGTGCGTTCGCGCACCGGCATGGTGCTCCAGGATCCATGGCTGTTCGCCGGAACGATCCGCGAGAACATCCGGTACGGCAACGAGCAGGCCTCCGACCTCGAGATCGTCGAAGCCGCTGTCGCGACCCGGGTCGACCGCTTCGTCCACTCCCTTCCCGACGGGTACGACACCGTGCTCGACGAGGACGCCGCCAACGTCTCGGCGGGGGAGAAGCAGCTCATCACGATCGCGCGTGCGTTCGTCGCCGAGCCGAGCGTGCTCATCCTGGATGAGGCGACGAGCTCGGTCGACACCCGCACCGAGCTGCTGCTGCAGCACGCGATGTCGGCGTTGCGCGAAGGACGCACGTCCTTCGTCATCGCGCACCGCTTGTCGACGATTCGCGACGCCGACCTCATCCTCGTGATGGAGCACGGCGACATCGTCGAGAAGGGCAGCCACGACGAGTTGATCGCCGCGGAAGGCGCCTACTGGCGCCTCTACCGCTCGCAGTTCGAGCAGGCCGCCGCCGGCGCCGACGACCCGACCCCCGAGGCCGGCGGCGGGAACGACGCGTGAGCGGCGGTGCGCCCGCGACGCCCGCCCGGCGTCGCGACCTTACCTTCGTGCTGGCTTGCATCGGGGTCGGCCTTGCCGCCGGTCTGCTGTCGGGGCTGTTCGGCGTCGGCGGCGGCACGGTCATCGTGCCGATGCTGGTGCTCCTGCTGCGCTTCGACCAGCGGCTCGCGGCGGGCACGTCGCTGGCGGCCATCGTGCCCACGGCATCCGTCGGCGTCGTCTCCTACGCGATCCACGGGTCCGTCGCCTGGATCCCCGCGCTCATCCTCGCCGCCGGAGCCGTCGTCGGCGCGCAGATCGGTTCGTGGCTGCTCGCCCGCATCCCGCAGAACGCGCTGCGCTGGGGATTCGTGGGCTTCCTCGTCATCGTGATCGTGATGCTGTTCATCGTCGTCCCCTCGCGCGATGCCGCGCTCGAGCTCACGGTCGCATCCGGCATCGGCTTGGCGGTGCTGGGGCTGTTCACGGGCGTGATGGCGGGGTTGCTGGGTGTCGGCGGCGGGGTCATCGTCGTTCCCGCGCTCATCTTCCTCTTCGGTACGAGCGACCTCATCGCGAAGGGAACCTCGCTGCTCATGATGATCCCGACCGCCATCTCGGGCACCGTGGGCAACGTCAAGCGCCGCAACGTCGACCTGGTCGCCGCCGCGCTCGTCGGCGTCGCGGCGTGCACCACGACGGCTCTCGGCGCCTGGATTGCCACGCTGCTGCCGCCCCTGGTCGCCAACATCCTCTTCGCGTGCTTCCTCACCTTCATCGCCGCGCAGATGGCGGCGCGGGCCATCCGCGCTCGTCGCGCGCGCTGACGCGTTCATCCGTCCCGAACCATCGCCACGGCGGGTTTGATGCGGCGCCTGCGGACGGACGAGCGGGCAGCGCCGTCGATAGGATCGAGTGGTGTCAGTGAATCCTGAGCTGGTGGGTCGTGTCTTCCCGCCGACCGCTTCCTATCTCGTGGGCCGCGAAAAGGTGCGCGAATTCGCGCGGGCCGTCTTCGCCGACGCCCCCCAGCACCTCGACCCCGCCGCCGCTCAGGCGCTGGGTTACCGCGACGTCGTCGCACCGCCCACCTTCGCGATGGTCGTCCAAGACCTCACGATGCAGCAGCTGCTGGCCGTCGAGGACTCCGGCATCGCTCTGGAACGTACCGTGCACGCCGAGCAGCGCTTCCACTACAGCCGTCCCATCGTCGCCGGAGACGAGCTCACCGCGCAGCTCAGCATCACCGGCATCCGCCCGTTCGGCGCCGGAGCGATGGTGACCAGCGCGGCGGAGATCACCGACGCCGACGGCGCCCACGTCGTCACCGCGACATCCGTTCTGCTCATCGGAGGCGAGGTCTCATGACATCCGCAGCCCTGGAGGTCGGCACCGTCGTCGCCGAGCGCACCGTGCACCTGACCCGTGAGTCGCTGGTGCGCTACGCGGGCGCATCGGGTGACTTCAACCCCATTCACTATCGCGACGACGTCGCCGAACGCGTCGGTCTGCCCGGCGTGCTCGCGCACGGCATGCTGACGATGGGCCTCGCCGTCGAGACCATCGTCGAGTGGCTCGGCGACGCCGGACGCATCGTCGACTACGGCGTGCGCTTCACGCGTCCCGTCGTGGTGGATGCCGAGGGTGGTGCCGACCTCTTCGTCTCGGCCAAAGTCGGCGCCCTCGACGACGAGGCCGCCCGCATCGACCTCACCGTCACGTTCGGCGACACGACCGTGCTCGGCAAGGCGCAGGTGCGCGTGCGCCACCAGTCCTGATGGCCGAGATCACGCCGGTCCCGCTCGCCGACCTGACGACCCTGCGTGTCGGCGGCACGCCCCTGCGCATGGTCGAGGCCCGCACCCGCGACGAGCTCATCTCGGCGCTGCAGGAGGCGTGGTCGCAGGGGGAGCCGTGGCTCGTGCTCGGCGGCGGCTCGAACCTGCTCGCCGGTGACGAGCCCTTCGACGGCACCGTCGTGCTGGTGCGCACCTCCGGCATCCAGCGTGTCGAGGGCGCTCGGGAGGGTCACGTCCGCCTGCGCGTCGAAGCCGGTCACAACTGGGACGCCCTCGTCGAGTACACGGCCGCGGCCGGGCTGGCCGGCATCGAGGCCATGAGCGGCATCCCCGGCTCTGCCGGTGCGGCGCCCATTCAGAACGTCGGCGCATACGGGCAGGAGATCGTCGAGACGCTCGTCGAGGTCGAACTGCTCGACGAGGCCACCGGCGAGGTGGAGACCGTCTCGGCCGACGCACTCGGCTTGGGCTTTCGCACGTCGGTGCTCAAGCAGCACTACGGTCGGGGCGCCGAACGCTCCGGCGTCATCGTCTCGATCACCCTCGAACTGCAGGACGTCGGTGCCGGCGACATTCCCGTGCGCGGCGCTCAGCTGCGTCAGGCGCTGCGCCTGGCTCCGGATGCCGCGGTGTCGCTCCGGTGGATCCGCGAGACGGTCCTGGCGACACGCGCCGCCAAGGGCATGGTGCCCGATGACGCCGACCCCGACACCCACAGCGCCGGGTCGTTCTTCCAGAACGCGATCGTCTCGGCATCCTTCGCGCGCGCCCTCCCGCCCGAGTGCCCTCGTTGGCCGATGGCCGTGGAGATCGAACCGGTCACCGTCATCCCCCTGGCCGCCTTCGACGGTGTCGTGCCTCCGCCGGTCTCTGTGCAGCCGGATGTCAAGGTCAGTGCAGCCTGGCTGATCGAGCACTCGGGTCTCGGCAAGGGCTTCCGGCTGCCGCGCTCACGGGCGGGATTGTCGACGAAACACGCGCTTGCTCTCACGAACCGCGGCGGAGCGACGGCCGGCGAGGTCGCGGAACTCGCGCGTTACATCCAGCACCGTGTGCAGTCCGAGTTCGGTCTGCTGCTGCAGCCCGAACCGGTTCTGGTGGGCGTCGAGCTGTAGGGCTCCCGCGCTGCGTCAGCCTTCGTGCGTCTCGACGTCGCCGTGGCGGCGCGGTCCCGGCGCGGCCTCTGCCGGCTCGGGTCGCGGCACTTCCCGCAGGAACGGGACGAGCGGCATGAGCATGCGCACCCAGACGATGCGGGCCGCTGGAAAGACGCCCAGCGCCCACCCCACCGATGCGAGCGCGTCGGTGGGGTAGTGCACGCCGAGGATCGCGACGGAGAACACGACCACGACGACGGCGATCGTGCCGAGCACGATCGCAGGCCGGTGCCAACGTGTGCCCTTCAGCATGAGCACCAGGGCGAGCACCAGCGCGGTGACGAAGGCGACGTGTCCGCTGGGATACGACGGATCGACCGGCATCTGCGCCACCGGGTGCGGCAGCAGGGTCGCGTCCGGACGCGACCGACCGACCGCGATCTTGACGATGTCGGACGGGATCCAGGTCAGCGCAATCGTGCCGGCGAAGGCGATCGCCAGCGCCAGTCGCCCGCTCAATGCCCACACGATGGAGGTGACGATCACGGTGATGACGATCGCCGGCACAGGAGAGAACAGGTCGTACACGAGGGCGGTGACCTGGCCGAGGCCGTTGATGTGCCAGCCGTTCATCGCCCGTGACAGATCCGCGTCGATGGGCGCGGCGCGCAGAGCCAGTCCGGCGCTGATGAGGAACACGATCGTCGCCAGCCCGACGACCAGCTTGGTCGCCGGGTGCTCTGACGGGGCGAGCAGCGCGTTGCGGCGGCGGCGCGATCTGCGCGACGCCACGAGGAGGGAGGATGTCGACGGGCGCATGGAGTCCGATCGTTCTCCGTCCAGCTATGTGCTGTCTGAGTGTGCGGAGGTCGCGGATCAGTCGAGGCCGAACAGCTTCTGCAGGCGCTGGACGCCCTCCAGCAGCTGGTCGTCACCGAGCGCGTAGGACAGGCGCAGGTATCCCGACGGGCCGAACGCCTCGCCGGGAACGACGGCGACCTCGGCCTGGTCGAGGATGAGGTCGGCGAGCTCGAGCGAAGTGTCGACCCGGGTGCCATTCCACTCCCGTCCGAGGAGGCCGGTGACGTCGGGATAGACGTAGAACGCGCCGAGCGGGTTGGGCACCGTCACGCCCGGGATCTTGGCGAGCTCCGACACGATCAGCCGGCGCCGACGGTCGAAGGCCTGACGCATCTCCTCGGCTTCGGTCTGCGGTCCGGTGAGGGCGGCCAGCGCCGCGCGCTGAGCGACGTTGTTGACGTTCGAGCTCAGGTGCGACTGGAGGTTGCCGGCGAGCTTGATCGCATCGGCCGGGCCGACCATCCAGCCCACCCGCCAGCCGGTCATCGCGTAGGTCTTGGCGACGCCGTTGACCAGGATCGTCTGTCCGGCGAGCTCCGGCACTGCGTCGACGATCGACACGGCCCGTGCGCCTTCGTAGACGAGGTTCTGATAGATCTCGTCGCTGACCACCCAAATGCCGTGCGCAAGCGCCCACTCGCCGATCGCCTTCGTCTCCTCCGGCGTGTAGACCGAGCCGGTCGGGTTGGAGGGCGACACGAACACGAGCACCGTCGTCCTGTCGGTGCGGGCGGCCTCGAGCTGGTCCACGGTGACCTTGTAGTCCTGGTCGGCGCCGGCGAAGACCTCGACCGGGACGCCGTCGGCCAGCGCGATCGCCTCGGGGTAGGTGGTCCAGTACGGCGCCGGCAGCAGCACCTCGTCGCCGGGGTTCACGACGGCTTGGAAGGCCTGGTAGACGGCCTGCTTGCCACCGTTGGTGACGATGATCTGCGACGCGGTGACCTCCAGGCCCGAGTCGCGCAGTGTCTTCGCGGCGATCGCCTCGCGCAGCACGGGGAGGCCAGCGGCGGGCGTGTAGCGGTAGTTCGCGGGGTCGTGGAGGGCGTGCGCGGCGGCATCCACGATGAACTGCGGCGTCGCGAAGTCGGGCTCGCCGGCCGCATAGGAGATCACGGGGCGGCCGGCCGCCTGCAGGGCCTTCGCCTTCGCATCGACCTTGAGGGTCGCGGACTCGGCGATGGCGGACAGCTTGCGGGACAGGGGAGCGCGTTCGGTCACAGGCAAAAGCGTAGTGGTCCCGGCCGCCGGCGGCACGGACCGCGCTCGCACGGAACGACTCTCGGCGTGCGCTAACGTGACGACGTGACCGGAGACGCCCGCGCTCGCCCGCCTCTCCGCCTCTCCGGTCTGTGGGGGCTGGTGCGTCTGGGCCTTGCCACCCTCTGCGTCGGCATCGCGACGGGCCTGGCGGTACTGCTGCTCGTCTGGATCGTCCACTCCGTGGAGCACCTGGTCTGGGGAAGCGCCGAGGGGCCGTTCCTCGATGGGCTCGCCCTGCCATCGCCCTGGTGGCTGCCGATCGTCAGCCTGAGCGCCGCCGGCGTGATCGCGGCCCTCGGCTGGTACCTGCTCCGCCGGTTCGGGCGGCGCATCGCGAGCGTCGAAGAAGGAGTTGCCGGAAAGCGGATGCCGGCACTGGAAACCCTTGCCGACACCGTGATCCAGGTGACCTCTGTCGGCCTCGGCGCCTCGATCGGCAAAGAGGTGGCGCCTCGAGAGCTGTCGGCGATGGCGGGCTCGAAGCTCGTCGGCTGGTTCCGCATCGACGCACGCTGGTCGATGATCCTCGTCGCCTCCGCCGCCGGCGCGGGCCTGGCCGCTGTCTACAACGTTCCGCTGGCCGGGGCGCTGTTCGCGATCGAGATCCTCCTCGCGCGCTTCAGCGCGGGCGCCGCCGTCGTCGCCCTCTCGGTGAGTGCGATCGCCACAGTCGTCGCTCGTCCTCTCGTCGCCGACGACGCGCTGTACCACGTCGCGCCCGTCGCCGTCACGCCGTCCCTTCTCGTCGCCGCCGTGTTGATCGGGCCTCTGATGGGCTGGGGGGCGACGAGCTTCTCCGCGGTCACCGCCCGCCTGTCGCGGCGCCGCCCCACCGGGTGGAAGCTGCTGATCGTCCTGCCCCTCACGTTCGCCGCGGTCGGCGTGCTCGGCGCGTTCTTCCCGCTCATCCTCGGCAACGGACGCGCCCTCGCGACCGCCGGCTTCGATCTCGCTCAGCCCGCCTACCTGCTGCTGGCGCTGGCCGTGATGAAGTACGTGGCCACGTCGGTCTCGCTCGGGTCCGGTGCGATCGGCGGCACACTGCAGCCGTCGGTGGCGATCGGCGCGGCGCTGGGCGCTGCGGCCGCGGCCGGGTGGGCGTTCATCTGGCCCGGTGCCGACGGCACGGCACTGGCCATCGTCGCGGCGGGGGCGTTCCTTGCCGCCAACATGCGCGCGCCCTTCACGGCGATCGCGCTGATCATCGAGTTCACCGGGACGGGTTTCACCCTGCTGCTGCCGATCTTCCTCGCGGTCGCGGGCTCGCTCGCGGCATCCCGCCTCACGACGGGTGGCGGTCTGCGCCGCTTCGCACCAATCGATCCCGGTCGGGAGTGAGCGTCAGCTCGGCCAGGTCGACAGCATGCGGTCGAGGCCGGCGATCATCCTGGCGAAGCTCTGCGACATGCTGACCGGAAGGGCGAAGCCGCCACCGTTCTCGAGTGCGCAGAACCCGTGCAGGGCGGCGCGCAGAGCACGTGTGGCGTCGATCAGCTGGTCGTCGGCGATGTCGTAGCCGCGCAGCGTCGCCGAGACGACCTGCTGCACCTCCGCCGCGGCGGCGGCATGCGCCTCCTCGCGCGCCTCACCGGGCAGGGGTGCGCGCTGGGTGGCCGCATACCGTCCTGGATGCCGCAACGCGTACCCCCGATAGGCGTGCGCAAGACTGTCCAGTGCCGCCGTGCGGGACACGCCGACAGCCGCGGCCCGCAGCTCCCGCGCGAGCTCATGCGTCGCCTCGGTGGCCGCGGCCGAGCGCAGCACCTCGAGCGAGGCGATGTGCTTGTAGAGGCTCGGCACCTTCACCCCGGCGCGGCCGGCGATCTCGGCGAGGGTGAGGCCGTCGACGCCGAGCTCGTCGATCGTCTCCAACGCCAGCGTCACCACGGCATCGCGGGTGAGGCCGGCCCTAGGCACCGGCCACCTCGCGACAGAACGCGACCAGGGCGGGACCGACCTGGTCGGGCTGCTCGGCCTGCGGGTAGTGTCCGGCGCCCTCCACGAGCACCACGCGGGCGCGCAGGTGCTCGCCGATCCACGCCGCCTCACCGCTCGGGTCGCTAAAGTCGGGGTCGGCTGTGCCCATGATGACCAGTGCCGGTGCCGACACCTCGAGAATCCGCTCCTCGGCGAGGCTGTGGTCGGTGCGCGTCGTGCGCGCGAACGCGGCTGCGGCGCCCGGGCGGGACATCGCGTTGCGGATCGCCGTGCGGTGCTCCGCGAAGTCGGCAGGCCGGCTGCCGGGGTAGAGCTGGGGCAGGTAGGCAAGCCAGGCCGCGCGGGCCCACGGCCGGAGCATCAGCAGGCGGAACGTTGCGGCGGCGAACGGGTTGGTCCGCGCGTTGCGGACGAACGGGCCGAGCAGGCACAGCCCGCTGACGGCGTCGGACTCCTCGGCGGCCGCCCAGACGGCCGCTCCGGCGGCCATCGAGTTGCCGACGACGACGGCGGGGCCGCCGAGGTGTGCGATGAGCGCGAGGATGTCGGTGCCGGCCGCGACGTCGTCGTACGCCGAGAACGTGGCATCCGACTCACCATGACCGCGCAGGTCCATGACGGCGACGCGGAAGCCGGCCTCACGCAGAGCGGGCACCGTGTAGCGGTAGCTCGCGGCGATCTCGCCCATGCCGGGGACGCACACCACGAGCGGACCGTCACCGGTCACGCGGTACGCGATGCGGCCTTCCGGCCGATCGAGGTGATGGACATCCAGCCGGGCGAAAGCAGCTGAAGGAGACGATGTGGTTGTCATAGCCATAAAGCTAATGGCATTAGCTAACTCTGTCAACGTCCTTCCTGCAGCGCATGACAGCGGGGGTGGATGCCGCGGCATCCACCCCCACTGTGCGACGCGGAGCGTCAGTCGGTCAGGTAGTCGGCGTAGGCCCCGAGCGTCAGGAACGTCGGGAAGTCCTCACCGAGGGCGACGTCGCGGAAGATCGCCGCCGCGTCGTCGAAGCGGTCGCCGTCCTGGCGCGGGACCTCGGCCAGGACCTGCGCGATGAGGCCCTCGATGTACTCGCGCGTGATGCGCGTGCCGTCGTCCGTCGTGCGGTCCTGGTGGATCCACTGCCACACCTGGCTACGGCTGATCTCGGCGGTCGCGGCATCCTCCATGAGGTTGTCGATCGCGACGGCGCCGAGACCCCGCAGCCATGCCTCGATGTAGCGGATCGCCACTGACACGTTGCCGTACACGCCCGCCGCCGTGACCGGCAGCCCGATGTGCACGTCGATGAGCTGCGACGCCTGGACGTTCACCTCCGGGCGCTGGCGGTCGATCTGGTTCGGACGCTCGCCGAGCACCGCGTCGAACTCCGCCTGGGCCACCGGGATCAGGTCGGGGTGAGCCACCCAGGTCCCGTCGAAGCCGTCGCCGGCCTCGCGCTTCTTGTCGGCGGCGACCTTTTCGAACGCCTGCGCCGTCACCTCGGGGTCGCGTCGGTTGGGGATGAAGGCGCTCATGCCGCCGATCGCGAAGGCTCCGCGCTTGTGGCACGTCTTCACGAGCAGCTCCGTGTAGGCCCGCATGAACGGCACCGTCATCGTGACCTGGCTGCGGTCGGGCAGCACGAACCGCGCGCCGCGGCCGCGGTAGTTCTTGATCATCGAGAAGATGTAGTCC
>NZ_MEEL01000053.1:0-17580 GCF_001724435.1 Microbacterium sp. SCN 69-37 | reverse complement strand
GGAACTCGGACGGGTAGGGCTTGGGCACAGCAACATCCTTCCAGGCCCACCCCCGCGGGCAAGCCAGATCAGATGTCACCTATTCGTGCAGCAGTCCCGGCGTCGAGCTCATCTCGGCCAAGGAGAACTTCGGCGACGGCTACATGGGCGACGCGATGGAAGCCATCACCGACGTCGTCAATGAACTCCAGGTCCGCATGAGCGGCGAGGACATCCGCATCAAGATGGCCCACAAGGTCGAACGAGGCGGAAGCGTCGGGCGAGCCAAGCTCGGCTACCTCAACGTGCGCAAGGACTTCGACGGACGCCTCGTCAACACGATCGACGTCGACCCCGTCCGCGCACCACTCATCATCTGGGCCTTCGAGCAGTACGCCACGAACCAGTTCTCGATCACGCAGCTCCAAATGATGCTGGAAGACCAGGGCCTGACCACGCGGCAGTCGAGCAAGCGAGCCGCCAAGCCGCTGTCGAGCAGTCAGCTCGCCATGATTCTGCGCGACCCGTATTACACCGGGGTCATCCGCTACAAGGGCAAGCTCCATCCGGGCAGGCACACGCCGCTCATCTCGAAGGAGCTGTTCCTCGCGGTGCAGAAGATCCTCGACGGACGCAACCGCAAGGGAGACCGCGACCGGATCCACTTTCACTTCCTGCGCGGCTTGCTGTACTGCGCCGAATGCAAGTCGGAGGGGCGCACGAGTCGACTCGTCTACAGCCAGAACAAGGGGCATGGCGGCACGTACGAGTACTACGTTTGCACCGCGAAGCAGCGCGGTCACTGCTTGATGCCGTCGGCGCGACTCGACGAACTCGAAGACGAGGTGGCGCGACGGGTCGCGGCTGAGCGCTTCGATGCAGAGGACATCGCGTCCGTTCGTGAGGAAGTCCGACGCTCCCTCGTGGAACTCCAAGCCGCGGATCAGGAAGAGAAGGACGCCCTGCGCACGCAGCTGAAGAAGCTCGAAGCCCAAGAGGAGCGGCTCATCGAACTCGCCGCCGACGGAACGATCGCCGTCGAGAAGCTGCGCCAACGCCTCGAGTACGTGACGCTCCAGAAGGGCGCCATCACCGAGAAGCTCACACGGACGGTCGAACGCATCCGTCACGGCGTGGACAAGGCCTTCGCGTTCGTCGATCTCCTCGAAGATCCCGCCGCGCTCTACAAGCAGCTGCCCGACAACGTCCGCCGCGAGCTCCTCACCGCGTTCTTCACGCGACTCGACGTCCAGGTCACCGACCGAGAGGTGAGTATCGGCGTCGAACGCACCGAACTCAACGCCGGCCTGCACGACTGGCGCGCCCAGCACCGCCTCAGCGCCTCGGCCCACACACCGACCAAGAAAAAGAGAGCCTCCGGTTTGAATAAGCCTGTATTGGTCGGGATGACAGGATTTGAACCTGCGACCCCTTGACCCCCAGTCAAGTGCGCTACCAAGCTGCGCCACATCCCGGTCTGCTGTCCGCTCGCGGACAACTCCCCTATCCTACCGGTTTCGTGGAGCACTCGCGAACGCGTGTCGCAAGTCAGGAGTACGGTCTGCTCATGAGCCAGATCGAGATCCTCCCGGCATCCGTCGATCGCTTCGCCGACGCGGAGCACGCTCTCACCGGCGGAGGCGACGGCGCCTCGTGCTGGTGCCAGTGGTGGATGCTGCGCAACAAGGACTTCCAAGCCGCCACGACCGACGAGCGTCGCGAACTGCTGCGGGGCGACCTCGCCACTTCCCCGGCCTCCGCGCTCATCGCGTACCTCGACGGCGTCGCCGCCGGGTGGGTCAAGGTGTCACCACGACCGGATCAGCCGCGTCTGGCCGCCACGCGCGCTTTCCAGCAATCGCCAGAGCCGTTCGACGACGAGTCCGTCTGGGCGATCACGTGCTTCGTGGTCCGGAAGGAGTTCCGTGGGCAGCGTCTGGCGGGGCGCCTGCTCGACGCCGCCGTCGACCACGCGCGTACGCACGGCGCACGGGTCGTCGAGGGCTATCCCGTCGACACCAGCGCCGGCAAGACCTCCTCGAACGATCTCTATCACGGCGCGCTCTCGAGCTTCGTCGACGCGGGCTTCGTCGAGGTGGCCAGACCCGGCCCCACACGACCGATCGTCTCGCTCACGGTGGCGTGACTGGTCACGAGATCGACACGGCAGAATCGAGGGATGAGCGAGCCGTCCGTCCGCATCGACAGCTGGCTGTGGGCCGTGCGCGTTTACAAGACCCGTTCCGCCGCAACCACGGCATGCCGCGCCGGCCACGTGCGCATCGGCGGAGAGAAGGCGAAAGCCTCACAACCCGTGCGCATCGGCGATGAGATCCGCGTACGCATCGCCGGCTTCGACCGGATGCTGGTCGTGCGACAACTGCTGACGAAACGTGTGGGAGCGCCGATCGCCGCCCTCGCCGCCGAAGACCGCACGCCGCCACGCGAGCCCGCGGCGCTGCTCGCCGTCCGCGACCGCGGCGCAGGAAGGCCCACCAAACGCGAGCGCCGCGACATCGATCGACTGCGCGGACGCGACCCTGTCACCGGCTACGCGACCGACGACGACTGACCGCCCGGCGACCTCAGTCGAGGTCGAGCCACGACGGCCCGTGCGCCGCCGCACCGAGCGCGCCCACGCGCGCCCGCAGTTCCCGATCGCTCGTCACCACGACCACACGCCGCCCCGCAGCAGTGAGCGCGGCCACTTCCGCGACGATCGCGTCGTCACCCTCAGCGTCCGCGCGCACCACCGCGACGCCCGGAACCTCCTCGACAGCCCGCGCCTGCCCTTCGACCACGACACGCAGCTCGGGGAACCACACGTCCGCGGCAAGCCCCAGCCGCCCGGCATCCATCCCCCGCGCCGCCAGCCCGCGCAGTCGATCCAGCAGCCGCCCCGTCGCGCCCGCCCGATCCTTCCACCAGCCGTCCGGCACCGATCCGACCACGTTCGCCGCGTCGACGACCACGGCGGGCCGCACCTCCAGCAGCGACCGCAGCAACGGCCATGACGCGGCGAACCCCGGATGCAGCGGGTAGGAGTCGACGGCATCCACGGGCACCCACGCCAGCTCACGGCTCTCAGGGTCGCTGATCACCGGCTCGAACGGCACGACGACATCCGCGACGACCGTCGCGTACGTCCACACGCCCACGTCGTACACACTGATCAGGCGCGGCTGCACGGCGGATGCCGGCACTCCCGCCTCTTCCGCCGACTCGCGCAACGCCCCCTCGCATGCGGACTCGTCCTGATGGCGCGCACCACCCGGCAACCCCCACGTGTCGCCGAAGTGGCTCCAGGCCACGCGGTGCTGCAAGAGCATGCCGCGCTGCGGATCGACGGCGAGCAGGCCCGCGGCACCGAAGCGCCCCCAGTAGCGCGTGCCATCGTCGGCCACGACCCACGCGTCACCCGGATCACGCGGCCCGTCGGGGCGGCGCGGCTCGCCGGGGGCGGGAGGCACGATCGTCACCCGCCCAGCCTGTCACACCGCTCGGGCAGGGACCGCCCTGCGGCGAAGTTTTTGCACGGCGCATGACTCCCCGACACGCCCACATCTGGGCGAGACAGCAACTCGGACCCCCACATATTGTGGTCAGACCAACGTCACCTCCCTACATATCGAAGGCAGGATCATCATGACCTCCCCCCGTTCCGTCTCCGTCGCCGAGACCATCGACGAGTACCTTGCCCGCGCGGACTGGCGGGTCAACGCAAATGCGAACCAGGGATACTCGCTGGGCGGCATGATCCTGAACGCGGCGGGAAAGCTCATCGCCAACTACTGGCTCGACGAGGTCTACGCGCCCGAGGCGGGCACCGCGCACCGCGAAGGCGACCTCCACATCCACGACCTCGACGTCTTCGCCGGCTACTGCGCCGGGTGGTCGCTGCGGATGGTGCTCGAACAGGGCTTCAACGGCGTGCCCGGAAAGATCGCTTCCGCTCCGCCCCGCCACTTCTCCAGCGCGCTCGGCCAGCTCGTCAACTTCCTGGGAACGCTGCAGAACGAGTGGGCCGGCGCGCAGGCGTTCAGCTCGTTCGACACCTACCTCGCCCCCTACGTGCGCATCGACGACCTGAGCTACGACGAGGTGCGCCAGGCGATGCAGGAGTTCATCTTCAACCTCAACGTGCCCTCGCGCTGGGGCACGCAGACCCCGTTCACCAACCTGACGTTCGACTGGGTGTGCCCCGACGACCTCGCCGATCAGCACCCCCTCGTCGGCGGTCAGGTGCAGGCGTTCGCGTACGGCGACCTGGCCGAGGAGATGGCCGTCATCAACCGCGCCTTCATCGACGTGATGACCGATGGTGACCAGGACGGGCGCGCCTTCACGTTCCCCATCCCCACGTACAACATCACGAAGGACTTCGACTGGCACGGCGCCAACACCGACGCCCTCTTCGGGATGACGGCGAAGTACGGCCTGCCCTACTTCCAGAACTTCGTGACCTCCGACCTCGACCCGCACATGATCCGCTCGATGTGCTGCCGCCTGCAGCTCGACCTCACCGAACTGCTCAAGCGCGGCAACGGGCTGTTCGGCTCGGCCGAGCAGACCGGGTCGATCGGCGTCGTGACCGTCAACTGCGCGCGCCTCGGGTTCGTGCACTCCGGCGACGAGGATGCCGTCATCGCCCGCCTCGACGAGCTTCTCGAGATCGCTCGAGACAGCCTCGTCGCCAAGCGCGCCGTCATCGCCCACCACCTCGACGGCGGCCTCTTCCCCTACACGCAGCGCTACCTCGGCACGCTCGACAACCACTTCTCGACCATCGGCGTCAACGGCCTCAACGAGTACGTCCGCAACTTCACGCGCGACGCCGACGACATCACCACCGCACGCGGCATGAGCCTGGCGACGCGCCTGCTCGACCACGTCCGCGAGCGCATGGTCGAGTTCCAGGAGCAGACCGGGCACATGTTCAACCTCGAGGCGACGCCCGCCGAAGGAACCACCTACCGGTTCGCGAAGGAAGACATCGCGCGGCTTCCCGGCATCCGCCACGCCGGCACCGCCGACAACCCGTACTACACGAACTCGTCGCAGCTGCCCGTCGGCTACACGAGCGACCCCTTCCTCGCCATGCAGATGCAAGAGGAGCTGCAGGCGAAGTACACCGGCGGAACGGTGCTGCACCTCTACATGGGAGAAGCGATGCCGTCCGCCGAGGCCTGCCGCGAACTCGTCCGCCGATCACTGTCGCGCTTCCGGCTGCCGTACATCACGGTGACGCCGACCTTCTCGATCTGTCCCCGTCACGGCTACCGGTCCGGCCACCACGAGCAGTGCCCCGACTGCGGCGCCGCGTGCGAGGTGTGGACCCGCGTGATGGGTTACTTCCGGCCGATCGCCAGCTTCAACGTCGGCAAGAAGGGCGAAGCTGAAGAGCGGGAGTACTTCTCCGCTGCCCTTCCCGCCGAGGAGGCGACATGGTCCGCACCGCTGCAGCCTGTGAACTGAACATTGCGGGGGTCACGCCGTTCTCGACCGTGGACTGGCCCGACATGATGACCGCGACGGTCTTCCTGCAAGGTTGCCCGTGGAGCTGCTTCTACTGCCACAATCCCGCGCTCATCGATCCGCGGGCCGAGGGCGCGGCGTCGTGGGCGGACGTCACCGACCTGCTGTGCGACCGGATGGGGCTGCTCGACGGCGTCGTGTTCTCCGGCGGCGAGCCCACGCTGCAGCACGCACTCGTTCCGGCGATGCAGATGGTGCGCTCGCTCGGCTTCCGCGTGGGCCTGCACACCGCGGGCGCCTACCCGGGGCTGCTGGCCCAGGCGCTGCCGTTCGTCGACTGGGTGGGCCTGGACATCAAAGCCACGCCCGACGACTACGCCAACGTCACCGGGCGCGCTCCCAGTGGAGCCCATGCGTGGCGATCGTTGGAGCTCGTGCTCGGCAACCGGCTGCTGCGCGCGGGGTCGGATCACCCGCTCGACTACGAGGTGCGCACGACCGTGCACCCGGCGGCGATCGACGACGCGGCACTCCGCGAGCTCGGATGCCGTCTCGCCGACGCGGGCGTCGACACGTGGGCCGTGCAGCGGTTCCGCGAGACGGGAGCGCGACAGCCGCTGCCCCGCGTGAGCACGACGGATGCCGAGGCTGCTCCCCTGCGCTTGGACGACCTGCCGGTGGAGCGGTTCCGCTCGCTGGTCATCCGCTGACGCCGGCGCGTGTCGACTCGCGGCTGCGCCGCTCGCTCAACGACCGGGACCGGGGCGAGCGCGCGTGGCGCCGTCGCGCTGGCCACTGCCCGAACTACAAGCCCTCCGCCCGGCCGCCCACCCACCCGAACTGCAAGGGATGCGGGGCGACACGCCGCGGCATCCGCGCACCACACCGCGTGTCGGCGCTGAGGCCTTGCAGTTCGGGTGGCACCGGCCGGCGCCATTCGCTCGACGACCGGGACGAAGCACCTGGCGTGACCACCCCCCCCCGCGAGCCGACAGACCAGCCGGCTCGGCCGAGCCCGCTCGGCGCGCGGCCCGGCCGGCCACCCACCCACCCGAACTGCAAGGGATGCGGGGCGACACGCCGCTGCATCCGCGCATCACACCGCGTGTCGGCGCAGAGGCCTTGCAGTTCGGTCAGCGGCGCGCCGCCGCCACAGCCCGCGCCGGCACCACAGACGGCCCGCCACGGCGACAGCGGGACTCAGCGCTGGCGACGCTCGCGCACCCGCATGTTGACGACGATCGGCGTGCCCTCGAAGCCGAAGATCTCGCGCAGGCGCCGCTGGATGAACCGCCGGTAGCCCGGGTCGAGGAACCCGGTGGTGAACAGCACGAAGGTCGGCGGACGTGTGCCCGCCTGCGTGCCGAACAGGATGCGCGGCTGCTTGCCGCCGCGCAGCGGATGCGGGTGCTCGGCGATGAGCTCGGCGAGGAAGGCGTTGAACTTCCCGGTCGGAATGCGCTGGTCCCACGACTCCAGCGCCGTCTCCAACGCCGGGACGAGCTTGTCGAGGTGACGGCCGGTGCGCGCGGAGATGTTCACACGCGGAGCCCACGCGACGTGCGCGAGGTCCTGCTCGATCTCGCGCTCGAGGTAGCGGCGCCGATCGGAGTTCTCCATGTCGTCGTCGTTCAGGCGGTCCCACTTGTTGAAGGCGAGCACGAGCGCGCGGCCCGACTCGAGCACCAAGTCGATGATGTTGAGGTCCTGCACGCTGATCGACTGCGAGACATCGAGCACGACGACAGCCACTTCGGCCTTCTCGAGCGCGGCGGAGGTGCGCAGCGACGCGTAGAAGTCGGCCCCCTGCTGCAGGTGCACACGGCGACGGATGCCGGCGGTGTCGACGAAGCGCCACAGCTTGCCGCCGAGCTCGACGATCTCATCGACCGGGTCGCGGGTCGTGCCGGCGAGCTCGTTGACGACGACGCGCTCCTCACCGGCGGCCTTGTTCAGCAGTGACGACTTGCCGACGTTGGGGCGGCCGAGGATCGCGACGCGACGCGGGCCCCCGAGCTCGCCCTTGGCGACGGCCGAGACCTCGGGCAGCACCTTCATGACCTCGTCGAGCAGGTCGGCGACTCCGCGACCGTGGATGGCCGACACGGGGTGCGGCTCGCCCAGGCCCAGGTTCCACAGCGCCGCAGCCTCGGGCTCCTGGCGGGCATCGTCGATCTTGTTGGCAACGAGGAAGACGGGCTTCTTGGTCGTGCGCAGCAGCTTCACGACGGCCTCGTCGGTCGCCGTGGCGCCGACCATGGCGTCGACGACGAACAGCACGACGTCGCAGAGGTCGATGGCGACCTCTGCCTGCGCGGCGACGGAGCGGTCGATGCCGCGGGCGTCGGGCTCCCACCCGCCGGTGTCGACGAGCGAGAAACGGCGGTCCATCCACTCGGCTTTGTAGGTGACGCGGTCTCGCGTCACGCCCGGGGTGTCTTCGACGACCGCTTCGCGGCGGCCGAGGATGCGGTTCACGAGCGCCGACTTGCCGACGTTCGGCCGTCCGACGATCGCGACGACCGGCAGCGCGGGCAGCATCTCGACGACCTCGCCGCCGGCGGTGAAGCCCGCGAGCAGGTCGTCGTCCTCATCGTCCAGGTCGTAGTCGGCGAGCGAGGCGCGCAGCGCCGCCGCCCGCTGTTCCGCGAGTTCCTCGTCGAGGTTCGCGAGCTTCTCCTCGATCTGGTCGGGACCGGCCTCGTACTCGTCTTCAGCGGCCATCGTGGTTCTCCTGTGGGGTGGGGTCAGTCGCAGAGATCACGTCGAGGACGGCCTCCACGGTCTGAGCGAAATCAAGTTCGGTCGAATCGACGACCGTGACGCCGTCGGCGGCGGTGAGGAAGTCGACGACGGTGCTGTCGGCGGCATCCCGACGGTGAAGTGCCGCGGCGACGGCATCGGCATCCTCGCCGGACAGCTCGGCGCTGCGCCGGGCGGCGCGCACCTCGGGTGCGGCGGTAAGGAGGATCCGCACCGCCGCATCGGGGGCGACCACGGTCGTGATGTCGCGGCCTTCCACGACGACACCGGGCCGGCCCGAGTCGCGGACGAGCCGGCGGAACAACTCGTTGACCTGCGCGCGGACGGCGGGAACGCGGGCGACACCGCTGACGGCGGCGGTCACCCGCGGCTCACGAATGGCGGCGGTCACGTCGGCCTGCCCCACCCGCACCCAGTAGTCGTCGGGGTCGAGCGAGATGGCGTAGGGGAACTCGGATGCCGCAGCCACCACGACGGCTTCGTCCGCCGTGTCGGAGGCAGCGCCCGTCCCCCGCGCCAGCACGTGCCACGCGAGCGCGCGGTAGGTGGCGCCGGTATCGAGGTAGCCGTAGCCGAGGGCGCGTGCGACCTGCTTGGAGACGCTGGACTTGCCCGAGCCGGCGGGCCCGTCGATGGCGATGGTGAGGGTCATGAGGGCAGACTCGCGATCTTCCAGCCGCGTGCGAGAAGGCCCTCCTCGGCATGACGGACGATCGTCGGGTCGACGCTGATCTCCGCCAGGCCGAAGGGTGCGCCGGGCGAGTGCTCCAGGCGCAGGTCTTCGACGTTGACGCCGAGCTCGCCGAGCTCGCCGAACAGGCGACCGAGCTGACCCGGCGTGTCGTCGACCATGACGACGAGGCTCTCGTACCGGCGGTTCTGCCCGTGCTTGCCGGGAAGACGCTCCACGCCGTCGTTGCCACGCCGGATCGTGTCGGCGACGGCACGCCGTGCGCCGGGCGCGTCGGGGGCGCGCAACGCGTCGGCGACGGCGCGCAGATCGTCGGAGAGCGCGTCGAGCACGTCGACGACCGGGGCCGCGTTCGCGCCGAGGATCTGCACCCACAGCTCGGGCGCCGAGGCCGCGATGCGCGTCGTGTCGCGCACGCCTTGACCGGCCAGACGCAACGAGCCGTCGGGAGCGTCGATGAACCGTCCGGCCAGCAGCGATGCCACCAGCTGCGGGACGTGCGACACGAGCGCGACGGCGCGGTCGTGCTCTTCGGGCGTCATCTCGATGGGCGTCGCACCGAGGTCGAGGGCGAGCCCCTCGACGAGGGCGAGATCGGATGCCGGGGTCTCGGCATCACGGCACACGACCCACGGACGACCCACGAAGATGTCCGCGCGCGCCGAGATGGCCCCGCCGCGCTCGCGGCCTGCCATCGGATGCGAGCCGATGTAGTGGGTGAGGTCGACGCCGCGGCCCCGCAGCTCGTGCAGGGGGTCGAGCTTGACGCTGGCGACATCGGTGACGACGGCATCCGGGAAGGCGGCCAGCTCCTGCGCGACGACGTCGGCCGTCACGTCCGGAGGCACCGCGACGACGACCAGCAGCGGGCGGTCGTCGTCGTGCGCAGCGCGACCGGCACCGTAGTCGATCGCCAGGCGCAACTGGGTGGGCGATGCGTCGGCGAGCGCGACGTCGACGCCGAGCGCGCGCAACGCATGGCCGATGCTGGCACCGAGCAGCCCGGCACCGACGATCCGGACCGTGCCGGAGGTGCGGGCCGCGCGGGTGCGCAGATCGGCAACGGCCTGTTCGGTCACTGTTCTCCGCCTCAGCTGTCCCCGGGCGGCGTGGGCGCCGCCTGGCGCGCCACGGTGAGCAGTGCGCCGCGTTCCACTGTAGTCAACTCGCGGGCCCGCCCCGCCGGGAGGGTTCCCAGGTGGAGCGGCCCGAACTGACGTCGCACGAGGTCGACGACGGGGTGGCCGACGGCTGCCATCATGCGCCGGACGATGCGGTTGCGCCCGGAGTGCAACGTGAGCTCCACCAGAGAGGTGCCGCCGGAGGTGTCGAGCAGGCGCGCCTTGTCGGCGGCGATGGGTCCGTCCTCCAAGTCGACGCCCGCGGTCAGCTGCGCGATCGTCTGGGCGGTCACGCGACCGGTGACCTTCGCGATGTAGACCTTGGTGACGCCGAACGAGGGGTGGGCCAGCACATGGGCGAGCTCGCCGTCGTTGGTCAGCACGAGCAGTCCCGAGGTCTCGGCATCCAGCCGGCCGACGTTGTAGAGCCGCTCGTCCCAGTCCTTCGTGAAACGGCGGAGGTCGGGGCGGCCCTGCTCGTCCTTCATCGACGAGACGACGCCGGTCGGCTTGTTGAGCATGACGTAGCGCTTGGTGGTGTCGAGTTGGATCGCTGTGCCGTCCACATCGACGAGGTCGGATGCCGGGTCGATGCGGCGTCCGAGCTCGGTGACGACCTCTCCGTTCACCCGGATCCGGCCCTCCACGATGTACTGCTCGCAGACCCGACGCGAGGCGACTCCGGCATTGGCGAGCACCTTCTGCAGGCGCACGCCCTCGGCATCCGGTGTGTTCGTCATCGCAGCACCTCCGCATCGAAACCGTCCGAGCCGTCGTCGAGCAGCGGCGAGATGTGCGGCAGCTCGTCGAGGGAGTTGATGCCCAGGTTCACCAGCAGCGCGTCGGTCGTGCCGTAGTTGATCGCGCCGGTCTCGGGGTCGGTGAACAGCTCGGTGATGAGGCCTCGCGCCAGCAGCGTGCGCACCACCGAGTCGACGTTGACGGCGCGGATCGAGGCGACCTGGCTGCGAGTGACGGGCTGCTTGTACGCGATGACGGCGAGCGTCTCCAGCGCCGCCTGCGACAGGCGCGACGGGGCCTGGCCGCCGACGTACTCGGCGATGAGGTCGTCGTGCTCATCGCGCACGTACAGCCGCCAGCCGCCACCCACTTCGCGAAGCTCGAAGCCGCGGCGAGGGCCGCCCGTCTCGCCGTCGTAGTCGGCGACGAGTCCCTCGACGGCCTGACGCACGGCCGGCACCGGGGCGCCGACGGCGGCGGCGAGGGCGACGAGGCTCTGCGGCTCGTCGACGATCAGCAGGATGGCCTCGATGCGGCGCGCGACGTCAGCGGGCGCCGGCGAGCGCACCGGTGGGGCGGTGTCGCTGTCGGTCTCAGTGGTCATAGTCGGCTCCCAAGGTGGCGAGGTTCTCTTCGGACCACCGCTCGGCGGTCCAGCGCAGGGTCAGCTCGCCGAGCGGCTCGAGCTGCTCGAACGAGAGGGCGGCGTGACGGTAGAGCTCGAGCACCGCGAGGAAGCGGGCGACGACGACGCCGGTCTGTGCGACCCCGGCGACGAGCTCCCGGAAGTTGAGGGTTCCCGCGTCGCGCAGCAGCGTCACGACGATCGCGGCCTGCTCGCGGATGGACACGAGCGGCGCGTGGAGGTGGTCGAGTCCGACGTGCGGAATCTCCTTCGGTGCGAAGGCGAGCATCGCGAGGGCTGCGAAGTCCTCCTTGGACAGCGTCCAGACGAGCTCCGGAACGGCACGACGGTACTTCTCGTCGAGGCGCACCGCACGCACGTGCCGCCGGTCTTCGCGACGCAGGCTCCGTTCGAACCAGGCCGACACCTCTTTGAACGCCCGATACTGCAGCAGCCGCGCGAACAGCAGGTCGCGCGCCTCCAGCAGGGCGACGGACTCGGCATCCACCAGCTCGCCCTGCGGCAGCAGGCCCGCGACCTTCATGTCCAGCAGGGTCGCGGCGACGACGAGGAACTCGGATGCCTGGTCGAGCTCGTCGTCGGATTCGAGGCCCTTCAGGTACGAGATGAACTCGTCGGTGACTTTGCTGAGCGAGATCTCGGTGATGTCCAACTCGTGCTTGCCGAGCAACGTCAGCAGCAGATCGAACGGACCGTCGAAGTTGCCCAGCGAGACCCGGAACCCGGTCGGCTCGCCCTCCGGGGCGGTCGGAGTCTCGGCGGTGATGACCTCGGGGTCCTCAGGCGACGGCGCCACGAGCCACCAGCTCCCGCGCGAGGCGCAGGTAGGCCTGGGCGGCGGCGTGCTCCGGGGCGAACGTGGTGATGGGAACGCCCGACACCGACGCGTCCGGGAATTTCACCGTGCGCCCGATCACCGTCTCCAGGACGTCGTCGCCGAACGCTTCCACGACCCGCTCGAGCACCTCGCGCGAGTGGAGCGTCCGCGGGTCGTACATCGTCGCGAGCACACCGTCCAGCTCGATCGCCGGGTTGAGCCGGTCGCGCACCTTGTCGATCGTCTCGATGAGCAGGGCGACCCCGCGCAGGGCGAAGAACTCGCACTCCAGCGGGATGAGCACACCATGGCTCGCCGTGAGGGCGTTGACCGTGAGCAGTCCCAGCGACGGCTGGCAGTCGATGAGGATGACGTCGTACTCCCCCGCGACCTTGCGCAGCACGCGCGCGAGGATCGTCTCGCGGGCGACCTCGTTGACGAGGTGCACCTCCGCCGCCGACAGGTCGATGTTGGCCGGGATGACATCGAGACCCTCGACCGAGGTGTGCACGATCGTCTCGTGCGGATCGCGCTTCGTGTCCAGGAGCAGGTCGTAGATCGTGGGGATGTCGTGGGTCTGGATGCCCAGGCCCGCCGACAGCGCACCCTGGGGGTCGAAGTCGATGGCGAGCACGCGACGCCCGTACTGGGCGAGCGAGGCGGCCAGGTTGATCGTGGTCGTCGTCTTGCCGACGCCGCCCTTCTGGTTGCAGAGGGCGATGATGCGCGCGGGGCCGTGCGCCGACAGCGGCGGCGGGGTCGGGAAGCCCTGGTACGGCCGACCGGTGGGACCGATGGGCACGTCCTCCGAGAGGGCCTTCTTCGTCCCCCGCGTCTTATCCGCCACCGACACTCCTGCTTCCTGATGCCCTTCCCAGGGCCTGACGGACCTGCGCCGCCGTGTTCCTCGATTCTCGCACAGGGTGGCGGCGGCTCAGCCGAGGCCCCGCAGGGTGTCGACGTCGACGAGCCCGGCGTGAAGCCCTCCACCGGCGATCAGCGACGGGATCGATACGGTCCGGATCTCGTTCTCGACGACGTCGCGTGCGTGCTGGAGGGATGCCGCAACCTCCGGCGATCCGGTGAGGGCGACGATCCGCGCGATGTCGTCCGCGGTGTAGCCGTCGTCGCTCAGCCACTGCTGCAGACGCAGGGTGGCGTCGGCGGCGCTCGCGCGGTTCATCCACTCCTGGGTCGTGGTGCCGTCGGCCGCCTGCGTCGTGAACAGCTGCTCGAGGATGAACCAGTCACCGGTCTCGGCGGCAGCGTTCGTCGAGCCGGCCGGCGCGCGCTCGGCCTCGAACGCACGGATCGCGGTGAGGTAGGTGGCGATCAGCTGCGAGTTGGCGAACTTGTCGCCGACGCCGGCGCGGATCGGATAGGCGAGGTAGGTCACGTTGTGCGTCTGATCGAAGCCGGCCTCGCGCATGTTGCGGAACAGCTGCGCGCAGTAGTGGCAGCCGGGATCGAGCACCTCCAGCGCCGTGGGACGCCCGGCGGTGTACCCGCCGAGGTAGGTGGCATCGGCGGGGGCGAAGTCCGCGGCATCCCAGGTGCGCAGCCGACCCGGGACCGTCGCGATCGTGTCGCCCACCGACGCGAACTCGCGGCCGAAGGCGCCGAGCACGTCGCCCTCTCCGATCGACTCCCAGAACCCGGGCTGGATGGCGTCGATCGAGCACGCCTGCGCGGCGAGGGAGCAGGCCTGCGCGTTCTGCTTGTCGCACGTGCCGTAGACGAGGAGGTTCAGGCCGCTGCGCCCGACGAGATAGAGGCTGACGATGAGGCTCAGCACCATGAGCCAGGCGAGGACCTCGATCGCGATGCTGGCCGGCCGTACGAGGCGGGGCGCGCGCACCGCCAGGGGCGCCAGGAGCGAGTTCTTGACGTCGTCGCGGAAGGTCGTGTCGCACGGGCGCAGCGTCACTCGGCGCCACGCGCACCCCCACGCCTTCCCGAGGAGCTTGCGATATTTCGCCGATACGGCAGAGAGCACGAGCACGACGAAGAACGCGACGATGCAGACCACGTCACAGTCCTTTCATCATCGCGGTCATGACCTCGAGGGTGCGGTCGATGTCCGCGTCGGTGTTGTGGGCGCCCACGCTGAAGCGCACGAGCGGGCCGAGGCCGCGACGCTCCAGAATCCAGTAGTGCGCGCAGAACGCGCCGCTGCGGACGGCGATGCCGCCGCGCGCGAGGAAGGCGGCGAGCCGGTGCCCGTCGACGCGCTCGGGCAGCACCGAGATCACGGGCGACGCGTCACCGATCATCTGCAGGCGCGGGAGCGCGGCGAGCCCCGCGTGCAACCGGGCACCGAGCCGCGCCTCGTGGGCGGCGAGCGTCTCTCCCGCGCCGCTGCGGAAATCGCCGCTCCACTCCAGGGCGGCGCCGAAGCCGATGATCTCCGCCCATGCCTGCAGACCCGGTTCGAGCCGAGTGTGCGGATCGGGCAGCAGTGCGAAGTCGTCGGCGGTCACGGCACTCACTTGGCCGCCGCCGACCATGACGGGCTCGAGCGAGAGCAGCAACTCACGGGTGGCGACGACGACGCCGAGCGACGGTCCGTACATCTTGTGCGCCGAGAAGCAGATCGCGTCGGCGTCGAGACCGCGCAGAGACTCCAGGGCGTGACCGGCCGCCTGCGCGGCGTCGACGATCACGATGCCGCCGACGCGGTGCACGCTGGTGATGAGTTCGCGGAGGTCCGGCGTCACCGCACCGATCACGTTGTCCATCGCCGACACGACCACGACCGCGTCGCGCATCGTCTCCGCATCGACGAGCACGCGTGCATCGTCGTCCCGCTCCACGACGACGCGAGGGATGCCGGCACGCCGCGCGGCCGCGATCGTCGAGAGGAACACCGCATTGTGCTCGGTGACGGTGGTGACGATGCGGGCGAAGCGCCCGGGCGCCAGCGCCGACAGGAGCAGGTTGAGTCCGTAGGTGGTGTTCAGCGTGAAGGCGCACGAGTAGTGGCGAGGTGACAGTCCCAGGGCGGCGAGCGTCCGTTCTCGCACCCGTGCCACCTCGGCATCCACCCGCCGCCCCGCGTCATAGCGCACACGCCCGCCGCAGGCGTAGAGGTGCAGGTAGTAGTCCTGGACGGCGTCGATCACCGGCTGGGGTCGCAGCGTCTGGCAGGCGGAGTCGAGGTAGACCTCGTCGCTGTCCAGATAGTCGAAACCCGGACGGTCCGCGGATCTCGCCTCGGCAACGCGGGTGACGGGCGCTTCCTCGGCGCGCCGACCGAAGAGCCCTCGTCGGGTCGGGCGGCGCGCGGCATCCATGCCGCCATTGTGGTCGGACCTCCCCTTCCCGCGGCGGCGCTCCGGCCGTGAAAGATCCGGGCGCCGCCGAGGCTCAGATGAGGCTGCCGATGACGTCCAGCCGCAGCTGGGCCGCCACCGCGATCACGAGGTAGTCCAGCACGACGACCAGAGGCAGCCACGACAGCACCACGGCGCCGATGCGCCGCGCGACGTCCGCGCCGCCCCAGACGCCGTCGGCGAGAGTCCAGCCCAGCACCGTCCAGAACAGCGGGATCGTCACGAGCCAGATCACCATGCACCAGGGGCAGAGCGACCCGTACTCGAAGACGCTGCGGTACGCGAGCACGTGCACGAACACGAACGCGCCCGCGACGAAGATCGCATACACCCGCCAGAACCAGGTGCGCAGCCCCGCGGGGGCGGCCAGTGCCGAGACGCCCGCATAGATGGGCCCGAAGAACAGCATGATGCCGATGATCGCGTTGCTGAATCCCAGCAGGTTGCCCCCCGGTGATAGCAGGTTCGGGCCGCACGTCACGATCGGGCTGATGCTGCAGCTGATGAGCGGCGTCCCGCCCGTCAACTGGCCGATGTACTCGAGGTACAGCAGGAACGCGACGATACCGCCGAGTGCTCCGGCGACGATCCACCAGATCGCCAGGCCCCGCCGCGGACGGTGGAGGCGAGGCGCCGCGGGAGCGGTCGCGAGGGGAGAGGGCGCAACGATCATGGCGCCATCGTCTCTCGCCGCGGGTCGCCGTGCGGTCTGGATGCGCCGGATTTATCCGGCTCTTCGGAATTAGGGGTGTAGCGCGGGTCTGAAGCCTCCGGCTTCGAGCAGTGATCTCGCGATGTAGTGGGTGAGGTTGCGGAAGTCGAGGGCGGAGCCGCGGAGGTGCTCGAGCCGGCCATTGATCGCTTCCGTCGGACCGTTGCTGGTGCCGGGCCGGTCGAAGTACGCGAGCACGTCGAGGGCGCGCTGTTTGAGGGTTCGACCGAGCCTGCGGATCTCGACGAGCGCGGCGGGGACGCCAGCGGTGACGGCGTCGATCAGGTCCCGCATCAGCTGCTTCGCCTTCTTCTTGTCGGGCTCTCGGTAGGCGGCAACGATGCGCTGGTAGATGCCCCAGGTCGCTTCGACCTCGATGTGCTCTTCGATCGCGAACACCGCCTCGAGACGGGCGTGCTGCTTCTCCGTGAGCAGACTGGCACCGGTGTGCAGTGTGCGGCGCGCCTTGTAGAGCGGATCGCCGGCGCGGCCACGATGCCCGAGCGTGTCCTGCTGCACCCGCTGCCGGCAGCGGTCCAGCGCGTCGCCCGTGAGACGGACGACATGGAACGGGTCCATCACCGGGACTGCGTCGGGGAGCTCTTCCGCGGCGGCCGTCTTGAACCCGCTGAACCCGTCCATCGCGACCACCTCGATTCCGTCTCGCCATGCCTGCGCGCGACCCGCGAGCCACTGCTTGAAGACGGCCTTGGAGCGGCCCTCGACCATGTCCAGCAGCCGTGCAGGGCCCGTGTTCTCGCGGGCCGGGGTGAGGTCGATGATCACCGTAACGTACTTGTCGCCCAGCCGCGTGTGCCGCCAGACGTGCTCATCGACACCGATCGTGGTGACACCATCGAACCGGGCCGCATCATCGATCAGGCGGCGCCGACCCTCGGCGATGATCGCGCTGTTCGCGGTATGCCACGACACCCCGAGACCGGCTGCGGCGCGTGTCACGGTGAGGTGATCGACGACGATCGCGGTCAGCGCCCAGCCCAACCCGCCGCGCGAGATCTTCGCGCGAGGCGCCGCGGCCTTCGATGTGTCCTGCCGCCACGTCTTCCCGCAGTGGGCGCATCGGTAGCGGCGCACCCTCACCTGCAGGATCGTGGGCCGGTGCCCGAACGGCTCATGCGCGAGCCGACGGACCACGGTGTCCCGCGGCACGCCCTCTGCTGCGCACTTGCGGCACCACGGATCGTCGTCGACAACGCGGCACTCGATCACCGCCCGATCCGCGTCGAGATGCTGCCCGACGGCCTCGAGGCCGAGCTCATCGAGGCGGCAGAACGTGGTGAGG
>NZ_MEEL01000052.1:0-18413 GCF_001724435.1 Microbacterium sp. SCN 69-37 | reverse complement strand
CAAGAAGCTCGACAAGGCCGTGAGCAAGGGCGTCATCCACGAGAACCAGGCCGCGAACCGCAAGTCGTCGATCGCGAAGCAGGTCGCCGCTCTCTGAGCCGCGTCCACATCATCGAAGGCCCGTCCCCGCATCCGCGGCGGCGGGCCTTCGTCGTCGGTGCGCGCGCGTGCGCGAGGGTGTGTTCGTCTGTCCTGTCTGGTCGTTCATTCGTGCGGGATGCGACCGGACGGGACGGATGAGCGCGGGATCGGATGCGCCGCAGGGTGACGGATGCGGCATCCCCCGCGCTCAGGCGCCGTAGGGGGCGCGGGTGGCGATGATCGTGATGAGGCGCTCCACGGCGAAGACGGGATCGCGTGAGGCGCCTTTGACCTCGGCATCCGCCCGCGCTGCCGCCTGGATGGCGAGACCGAGGCTCGCCTCGTTCCACCCCGTGAGGTCACGGCGCGCGCGATCGACCTGCCAGTCCTTCATGCCGAGTCGAGCCGCGAGCGACGCGGACGACTCTCGGATGCCGGCGACGCGCGCCATCGTTCGCAGCTTCGAGGCGATCGCGGCAACGAGCGGCACCGGATCGGCGCCGCTGGCGAGGGCGTGGCGAAGAGCCACGAGAGCATCGCCGTAGCGGCCGGCGATGGCGGTGTCGGCGACCGTGAACGCCGAGGTCTCCACGCGGCCGCCGTAATACCGCTCGACGATCTGCTCGGTGATGTCGCCGGGCACGTCGGAGATGAGCTGCTGGCAGGCCGCGGCGAGCTCGGTGAGGTCGTCGGAGAATGCGCCCACGAGCGCGCGGAGAGCAACCGGCGCGATCTTCTTGCGCGCCGTCTGGAACTCCCCGGCTGCGAAGTCGAAGCGGTCGGAGTCGCGCTTGACGGCCGGGCATGCGATCTCGATGCCGCCACCGGTACCGGATCGGATCGCATCGAGCAGCTTCTTGCCGCGCACGCTGGAGCCGGTGTGGCGGAGTACGACCGTGGCGCCGTCCTGGGGGGCCTCGATGTAGGCGAGGGCCTCGGTCAGGAAAGCGTCGGAGCACTTCTCGACGCCTCCGACGCGCACGAGCCGCGGCTCGCCGAACAGCGACGGCGACGTGAGGGTCAGCAGGCTTCCGGAGGTGTAGTCGTCGGCCCGCAGGTCGGAGACCTCAAGGCTCGCATCCTCCGCGCGGAGGAACTCGCGGATGCCGGCGGTCGCCCGCTCCGCGCAGACGTCCTCCGGTCCCGACACCAGAACAACGGGGGCCGGCTGCGGCGACCGCCAGGAGATCTGCGGGATCGCCGACGCGGTGCGCGCGCCTCCACGAGAGGCGGGACGACGCGGCGCGGTAGGCATGAACACCAGCCTACCGACGGCTCGCGACACCGAGGCAGCGCCCGGCGGCAGCTCACGGAGATCCCTTCTCGTGCCACAGCCGCACACTCGACGCTTCCGTCCACAGCATGAGGAGACCTTCCACGTCGGTGCGGGCCAGCCGCGCACCCAAGGACTCGAGCATCGCGAGGGTCTCGCTTCGCGGATGCCCGTAGGTGTTCGCTCCGACCGAGATCAACGCCACCGCGGCACGGAGCCGTCCGTACAGCCGCGGTTCCTGGTCGGCGCTGCCGTGGTGCGAGACCTTCACGATCGTGTAGGCGGCGCGCAGGGATGCCGTCGCCATCAGGCGCCGCTGACCCTCGGCAGAGAGGTCACCCAGCATCAGCATCGGAGGCACGGTCGGGCCGGCGATGTCGATCACGACGCTGCCGTCGTTTCCTGCAGCGGTGCGCGGCGGCGGCCACAGCACGCGCCAGCGGGCATCGCCGAGGGTGCCGGTCATCCCCGCATCGGCACGGACGAGGCGGGCTCCCGCTTCGCTCAACCGGGCCAGTGTGCGTTCGTCGTCGGGCGCTCCTGTCGGCCCGTGCAGAACGGTGTCGACCCGGCCGGCGACCGCGCGCGCTCCTCCGTCGTGGTCGTGGTCGAAATGGGTGAGGACCAGAAGGTCCACCCGGTCCACGCCGAGCGTCTCCAGGCAGCTCGTGAGCGCCTGCGGATCGGGGCCGGTATCCACCAGCGCGACGCGACCGGCGGCGCGGATCGCGATCGCGTCGCCCTGGCCGACGTCGCACACCGCGATCGACCAGGCGACGGGAAGGCGGGCGCGAAGTCCGACCTGCGCGGCGGGGCCGGTTGCGGCCACGACGACCGCGGTGACAGCCAGGACCACGACCGCGGCGACCCGAGCCGGTGGGGGTGTGCGCAGCAGCAGGACGACCACGGCCGCGCTGGCAAGGCTCAGGGCGGCGAGACCCCCGACGCCCTCGGGCCACCAGATCGCGCTGCCCGGCAGGGCACTGAGTGTCGTGGCGGTGGCGGCGATCCAGGCGGCCGGCACCCAGGCGAGCGCCGCGAGCCCCGCACCCAGGAGGGGGATGCCGGCGCACAGGCAGGCGGCGAGCCCCAGAACGGTGCCCACCGGCGCGGCCGGCGCGGCGAGCATGTTCGCCGCCACACCGTAGATCGACACCTGGGGCGAGATCAGCACGATGATGGGGCCGCACGCGAGCTGAGCGGACAGCGGCACGGCGACGAAAAGGGCGAGTGTGCGCGGCATCCACCGCGAGAGGCCATCTGCGAGGGGCCCGGCGAGGACGAGAAGCGCGGCGGTGGCGGCGACCGAGAGGGCGAACCCGATCGAGCGCGACAGCCACGGGTCGAGCAGGAGCAGGAGGACGATGGATGCCGTCAGCAAGGAGAGCCCCGCCCCGGTGCGGCCCAGCAGCAGGCCCAGCATGGCGATGGCGGCCATCGTCGCCGCGCGGATGACGCTCGGCTCCGGCGAGACGAGGATCACGAACGCGACGAGGGTGCCGAGGCCTGCGATCACCCGGAGGGCGCGGCGCGCTCCGCACAGGGCCGCCAGCGCGAAGGCGATCCCGACGACCAGGGCGCAGTTGGCCCCGCTCACGGCAGTGAGGTGCGACAGCGAAGAGGACTTCATCGCCGCATCGAGCCCGTCCGAGACTCCCGAGGTGTCGCCGACCGCGAGACCCGCGATGAGGCCGCCGCCGGGATCGGGGAGCCCGGTCGTGACGGCGCTCAGTCCGTGGCGCAGGAGCGAGGCGAGAGCGAACACTCCCGTCGGTGCGGCGATCAGCGTCGGCGTCGCGGACGCGTCGACGACGAGGACGGCCCGTTCGCCGGGGCCCGCGGCCCATGCCGTTCCGGTCAGGCTCACGCGGGCGCCGAGATCGAGTCCCGGCGGGATGTCGCCGGTGCGTACGAGCACCGGCACCGGTGTCGTGATCGTGGTTTCTCCGTAGGCGAGCCGCTGCAGCACGGCGTCGAATCGCCAGCCGGCCGCGCCGCGTTCGATCTTGCCGACCGCGACGACGTCGACCGTCAGCGCACGGCCCCCGGCGATCTCGGCCGCCGCAACGGCTCCGCGAGCAGGCAGCGCGGAGGCGACGTGCGAGGCGACCCCCGCCGCGACGGCCAGGACGATGGCGACCAGGGCGAGCGCAGGAGCGATGCGCCCCGCCCGGAACGCAGCGGAGCGTCGCCGCCGGTGCACCAGCGCGAGGACGACCACGAGTGCGCTCGCCCAGAGCAGCGCGGACGCGGATGCCGCGGCATCCGCCGTGCCGGTGACGACCCCGGCGGTCACCCACGCACCGGCGGCGACGGGCACGAGGCGCACGTCCCGGCGTCGCAGGGAGCGGCCGCCCCGGCCGGCTCGGGTCGGCTGAGGTGTCGTCGCTGCGGTGCCGGTCACACCGTCACCAGGTCGCGGAGGCCGGCGAGCATCTTCTCGCCGATGCCGGGAACCGACAGCAGATCGTCGACGCTGGTGAACCGGCCGTTCTCCTCGCGCCACGCGATGATGCGCTCTGCGATCGCGGGTCCGACGCGCGGAAGCGTGTCGAGGGCGGCGACGTCGGCGGTGTTGAGGTTCACGCGTCCGTCACCGCTGACGGGTGCGCCGGTGGACGACGCCTCCCCCACCTCCGGCACCTGCACCTGCTCGCCGTCTACGAGAGGTCGCGCCAGATTGACCGCCGTGCGATCGGCGGTGTCCGTGAACCCGCCCGCCGCGGAGACCACATCGACGACGCGCGCTCCGCCGTCGAGGCGGTAGAGCCCGGGGCGCTCCACGGCACCCGACACGTGCACGTAGAGCGCTGCGGCCGAGATCTCGACGGGCGCCACCGCGACGCCGGTGTCGGCGGTGGCCACCGAGCGGACGAATCCCACCGCGACCGCGATCGCCGCGGCGGCCAGCACCAGCACCAGGGCCGCACCGGTGCCGACGCGCCGCCGACGCGCGCGATGCGCGTCGGCGGCGGTGCGCGGTGCGTGATCGATGCCGGGCGGACTCACCTCCACACCGTGCCATCGGCGCACCGCCAGGCTCAGCGCCCGCGCGGCATCCGTGGACGAGCGGCCGCCGCCGCCCTCATGGGGAGGAGACTACGCGGTGGTGAAGCTGACGACCTTGGGAGCGCGGACGACGACGCGCGCGATCTCGCGTCCGACGAGTGAGCGCACGACCTTCTCGTCCGCGCGCGCCAGCGCCTCCAGCTCGTCGGCCGAGATGCGCGCCGGCACCGTCAGCGTGCCGCGCACCTTGCCGTCGATCTGCACGACCGCGGTGACCGACTCCTCGACCAGCAGCGTCGGATCGGCCTGACGCCAGGTGGCGAGACCCACGAACGGCTCGTAACCGAGCTGCTCCCACATCTCCTCGGCCGTGTGCGGAGCGAACAGGTCGAGGACCATCGCGATCGCCTCGGCGGCCTCGCGGACGGCAGGGTCGCCCGCCCCGGCGGGGCCGTCGATCGTCTTGCGCGTCGCGTTGACGAGCTCCATCAAGCGGGCGACGACGACGTTGAACTTGGTCTGCTCGATCAGCGCCGGGGCGTCGGCCCACAGACGATGGGTGACACGGCGAAGCGCCTGGTCTCCCTCGGCCCACACGACGTCCGGAGCGCTGGTCACCTCATGCGCGATGCGCCAGGCGCGCGCCAGGAACTTCGCGGCTCCCGTCGTCGAGACATCGCTCCAGTCCTTGTCGTCCTCCACCGGACCGGCGAAGGCGAGCGCGACCCGCAGGGCGTCGGCACCGTGGGCGTTCAGCTCGTCCTGGAAGAGCACGAGGTTGCCCTTGCTCTTGCTCATCTTGGCGCCGTCGAGGATGACCATGCCCTGGTTGATGAGGTGGGAGAACGGCTCGGTGAACTCGACGAGGCCCATATCGAACAGCGCCTTCGTGATGAAGCGCGCGTACAGCAGGTGCAGGATGGCGTGCTCGACGCCGCCGATGTAGAAGTCCACCGGACCCCATCGGTCGGCGTCCTTCGAGGAGAACGCCTTCGTCGTGTCGCCCGGTGACAGGAACCGCAGGAAGTACCAGGAGCTGTCGACGAACGTGTCCATCGTGTCGGGGTCGCGCAGGGCCGGCTCGCCCGTCTCGGGGTCGACGGTCTCCACCCATCCGGTCGCGGCGCCCAGCGGAGAAGAGCCCTTCGGCGTCAGGTCGAGGCCCTCCATGGCCGGCAGCTCGACGGGCAGCTGCTCGTCCGGCACGGGCACGATGCGCCCATCGGCGGTGTGCACCATCGGGATCGGCGTGCCCCAGTAGCGCTGGCGTGAGATGAGCCAGTCGCGGAGGCGATAGGTCTTCGCGGCGCGACCGGTTCCGGCGGCCTCGAGCTGCTCGATGGCCCGGGCGATGGCGTTGCGCTTGCTCAGTCCGTCGAGGGGGCCGGAGTTCATCATCCGGCCGTCGCCCGTGAGCGCCACGCCGGTCTTCGCCGGGTCGATCTCGTCGATGCCCGGAGCACCCGGATCGATCGGCACGCCCTCGGCATCCAGTTCGATCACCGGGATCGCGCCGGTCACGGGGGCTGTCGTGTCGACGACCACCTTGACGGGCAGATCGAACGCACGGGCGAAGTCGAGGTCGCGCTGATCGTGGGCGGGAACCGCCATGACGGCGCCGTGGCCGTAGCCGGCGAGAACGTAGTCCGCGGCCCAGATGGGCAGCCGCTCCCCCGTGACCGGGTTGACCGCGTACCGCTCCAGGAACACGCCGGTCTTCGGGCGGTCGGCGGTCTGCCGGTCGATCTCGCTCGTCTTCTGCACGGTGTCGAGGTAGTCCTGGAAGCGCATGCGTGCCTCCGGGGATGCCGAGGCTACGAGCTCCGCGGCGAGGTCGGAGTCCGGGGCGACGACCATGAACGTCGCGCCGTAGAGGGTGTCGGGGCGCGTCGAGAACACGGTGATCTTGTCGGCGCGGCCTTCGATCTCGAAGTCGATGTCGGCGCCGACGGAGCGTCCGATCCAGTTGCGCTGCATCTGCAGCACCTTGTGCGGCCAGAAGCCCTCGAGCTGATTCAGGTCGTCGAGCAAGCGGTCGGCGTACTCAGTGATGCGGAAGAACCACTGGGTGAGCTTCTTCTTGACGACCACGGCGCCGCTGCGCTCCGATGTCCCGTCGGGCAGCACCTGCTCGTTGGCGAGCACGGTCTGGTCGACCGGGTCCCAGTTGACGAGCGCATCCTTGCGGTACGCGAGGCCCTTCTCATAGAGCCGCTGGAAGAGCCACTGGTTCCAGCGGTAGTACTCCGGGTCGGAGGTGTGCAATACGCGCGACCAGTCGAACGAGACGCCGTACTGCTGCATGCTGGAGCGCTGCTGCGCGATGTTGCCGTAGGTCCAGCCGCGCGGCTCGACGCCGCGCTTGATGGCGGCGTTCTCGGCGGGCAGGCCGAAGCTGTCCCAGCCGATCGGGTTGAGCACGTTGTACCCGCGGTGACGCCAGAAGCGCGCGACGATGTCGGAGTAGAGGTAGTTCTCCGCGTGCCCCATGTGCAGGTCGCCCGACGGGTAGGGGAACATCGCGAGCACGTACTTCCGCGGGCGGGTGTCGTCTTCACCGCCGGCGCGGAACGGGTCCTTCTCGGCCCAGATGCGCTGCCACTTCTCCTGCACGGCGTGCACGTCGTACGGTCCGTTCTCGGCGGCGGTGGCGATGTCTGTGGGGCTGCTCATGGGAAGGGGAAGACCAATCTGAAAGCTCGGGAACGCACGAGAGGCGTCCTTCCAGGTTAGCGGACCCGTCCTACCATCCCGGCGGCAGATTCGCACCCAGTGCGGCGAGGGGGCCCCGGGCTTTGAGCCCGACCTCGGCGACCTCCTCTTCGGGATCGGAGAGCCAGGTGATGCCGCCGCCGGCACCGACGTATGCGCCGTGCGGTCGCAGCACGATCGATCGGATCGTCATCGCCAGGTCGGCGCGACCGTCGGTTCCGACCCAGCCGAAGCACCCCGCGTAGATGCCCCGGCCTGCCCCCTCCAGCGCGGACAGGATCGTCATCGCCGACAGCTTCGGCGCCCCCGTCATGCTCCCCGCAGGGAAGGTGGCGTCCAGCAGGTGTCCGAGGGTGGCGTCGGGCAGGAGCTGGCCCGCGACGGTGCTGACCAACTGGTGGACCGCCGTATACGACTCCACCTCGAGCAGACGTTCGGCGCGGACCGTCCCCGGCCGGCACACCCGCTGCAGGTCGTTGCGCATCAGGTCGACGATCATGACGTTCTCGGCCCGCTCCTTCACACTGTCGACGAGCGCGCGACGCAGCGCGGCGTCATCGTCGGCGTCGCGGCCGCGCGGCCGGGTGCCTTTGATCGGGTGCGTGCGCACCACGCCGTCGGTGACCTCGAGGAAGCGCTCGGGACTCGCGCTGAGCAACGCGGTGTCGCCGCTGCGGATGATCCCACCGTGGTGTGCGGGCAGCGCGTCGCGCAGCGCGAGATAGGTGGAGACGGGATCGAAGGGTGTGGATGCCGCGACCGTGAACCGCGTCGTCAGGCAGAGCTGGTAGGCGTCGCCGGCCCGGATCGCGTCTCGGCACTGCGCGATGAGCGCCCGATACTCCTCCGGCGTCTGGCGGGCGGATGCGATGGGGACCGCCTGGCGTGTGGCAGCGGGGCGGCGTGACGCCACACGCGAAGCCGACGACCGTGCGCCCTCCACCGCGTCGGCGAGGGCCTCGCCGCGGTCGGCGGGCGCGGCGATCCACACCTCACGGGCGGCGTGGTCGAAGACGACGAACCACTCGATCCGCAGCCACAGCTCCTGCGGTCCGTCGGCGTCGTCGATGCGCGCGGGCGCGCCGACGGCCGCGGCCGCCGCATCGAAACCCCACCACTCCACCCAGCCGCCCTGCAGCGGACCCGGCACTACCGCCGGCTGCCGCGCGTCCGCCACGAGAGGAAGGTCGCGGGGTGCTGCGTCGGGAGCGCCCACGCCCATCCAGCTGAATCCTGCCGTCGCAGCCGGCCCGGCATCCAGCCAGAACGCATGCTCGTCGTCGCACAGGATCGTCGCGAAGACGACGGCTGGATCGACCCAGTCGTGCCGGCGGGCGACGAGGCTGGAGCTCATCGCTCCAGGCTAGCCGTGACGTTCGGTCGCCGACGGCGAATGCACAGCGTGCACACACCTTCACCCGCCATAGGCTGGAGCCGTGAACGAGTTCCTCTCATGGCTGCTCGATGCCGTGCAGAGTGTGGATCCCGTCCTGCGCACGGTGCTCGCGGGCGTCGCCATCATGCTGGAGACGAGCGTTCTGGTCGGCCTGATCGTGCCCGGAGACACCGTCGTCATCGTCGCTGCCACGGCCGTCGGATCGGTCGCCGAAGCCGTCGTGCTCATTGTGGTCGTGATCGTGGGTGCACTCATCGGAGAGAGCGTCGGATTCTGGCTCGGTCGGTGGCTCGGCCCCCGCATCCGCTTTTCGCGTCTCGGACGTCGGATCGGCGAAGACAACTGGACTCGCGCCGAGCTCTACCTGCGACGGCGCGGCGGACCGGCCATCTTTCTCTCCCGCTTTCTGCCGGTTCTGCATTCCCTCGTGCCTTTGACGGTGGGGATGAGCGGGTTCTCCTATCGCCGCTTCCTCGCGTGGACCGCGCCGGCCTGCACGGTGTGGGCCGTGGCCTACGTGAGCGTGGCGGCAGCGGCGGCGGGCACCTACCGAGAGTTGGCCGACCGTCTGCACACCGCGGGGTACTTCTTCGTCGGTGCGATCATCGTCTTCCTCTTTCTCGCCTACGTCGCCAAGCGCGTGATCGTGGCACGCGAGGCGCGCCATATGCGACTGGACGACGAGGCTCCCGGCACGAAGCGCACGGACGGCATGGGAGACTGAAACGATGGCCGCCGAACCCGCACCGCGCGTGAAGGTGCTCTGGATCGCCCGACTGGAGTACCGGTTCCATGCGTGGCGAGAACGTCGGGCCCGCGCCCGTGGGCTGCGCGCCAGTGTGTCTGCGTACCCCGGTTACGGCGGGGAGGACTGGGTTCGTGTCCTCGGGCGTGTGCTGATCGTCCCTCCCGTCCGCGCGCGTCGTCGACGTGGCGACGACGGCGGCGTCCGTGGTTGGCGCAGCTTCGCTGCCGTTCCCGTCGGTTATGCGACCGTGACGGTGAGCGTGGACGGCGTCACACACGAGGTGATCGCCGATCGCGGTGGCGTCATCGATGCCGTGCTGCCGGCCCGACTGCAGCCGGGATGGCAGCCCCTGTCGATGACCGTCGAGGGGTCGGAGCCGTTCGAGACGCGCGTGTTCGTCGTGGGCTCCGATGTCCGCTTCGGCATCGTCTCCGACGTCGATGACACCGTCATGGTGACGGCCCTGCCTCGGCCGCTCATCGCGGCGTGGAACTCCTTCGTCGTGAACGAGCACGCCCGCCAGCCGGTGCCCGGCATGGCCGTGCTGCTCGAGCGTCTCGTGCGCGAGCACCCGGGCGCGCCCATGGTCTACCTCTCCACCGGCGCGTGGAACGTGGCTCCGACGCTCCAGCGCTTTCTCCGTCGTCACCTCTTTCCGCCCGGCGCACTGCTGTTGACCGACTGGGGACCCACGCACGACCGGTGGTTCCGCAGCGGCCGGGCACACAAGGAGGAGAACCTCCGACGCCTCGCGCGCGAGTTCCCCCAGGTGAGATGGGTGCTGATCGGTGACGACGGGCAGCATGACGATGCCCTGTACACGGCCTTCACGGGCGCGCACCCCGATCACGTCACGGCCGTCGCGATCCGCCGGCTCTCGCCGGCGGAGGCGGTGCTCGCCGGAGGACGCACGGCCGTGGACGACCACACCGCCGCCACGGTGCCGTGGGTGACAGGGGACGACGGCGCCGGCCTTCTCGATCGGCTGGCTGAGATCGGTGTCGTGGGCGGCACGGCCGACGGCGTCGGAGGCCCCGCGTAGGCTGGCCGCATGTGCGGTCGATTCGTCGTGGGCAGCTCCGGCTCCGAGCTCGTCGGTGTGCTGCGCGTGGATGTCGTCGGTGACGACCTGCCGCAGCCTTCGTTCAACATCGCGCCCACTGACCGTGTCGCGATCGTGCTCGACTCCGCCAAGACGGAGCCTCCGACACGTCGTCTGGAGGCCGCGCGCTGGGGTCTGATCCCCGGCTGGGCAAAGGATGTGGGCATCGGCGCGAAGGCGATCAACGCGCGCGCCGAAGAGGTCGAGAACAAGCCGATGTTCCGGCAGGCGCTGATCGCGCGGCGAGCGATCGTCCCGGCATCCGGCTACTACGAATGGAAGACGGAAGACGGCGTCAAGACGCCGTACTACATCCACCCGGCTGGCGACGAGCCGCTGTTCTTCGCCGGTCTCTACGAGTGGTGGAAAGACCCCTCGAAGGCCGCGGACGACCCCTCACGATGGGTACTGAGCTTCACGATCATGACCAGGGATGCCGTGGGTCAGCTCGGCTCGATTCACGACCGCATGCCGCTGTTCATCGACGCGGATTACGCGGATGTCTGGCTCGACCCCACCACGGAGAACGTCGGCGATCTGCTGGACGCGACGATCGACGCTGCCCCGGCCCTGGTGGACGGGATGCTGATGCGAGAGGTTGATCGCGCCGTCGGCAACGTGCGCAACAACGGCCCGCAGCTGATCGCGCCGCTCTCGTGACGGACGGCGGGACGGACCCGAAGGCCGGTCCCGCCGTAGTCGGCAGGATCGTTCGATCCCTAGGCGAACTCGATCGTCGCATCCTCGTTGTTGAGCACGATGACCGGAGTGATCGCGGAGTGCCCCGCGCGGCGGGTCTTCTCCGGATCGAAGCGAAGGAGCGGCGTGCCGGGCTCGACCGTGTCTCCCGCTGTCACGAGCATCTCGAAGCCGTCGCCCTTCATGTCGACCGTGTCGATGCCGACGTGGATCAGAAGCTCCGTGCCGTCCGCGAGGGCGAGGCTGATCGCATGCCCGGTCGGGAAGACCGATGCGACCGTGCCGCTGGCCGGCGCGACGATCGTGTCTCCGGTCGGGTCGATCGCGAGGCCCGGGCCCATCGTTCCTTGGGCGAACATCGCATCCGGAACCTCGGAAAGTGCGAGCACGCGGCCCGCCACCGGTTGACGAAGCTGCAGGACCGCCGGCGGAACCGACGAATCCAGCCGCTGCTCGGCAGCAGCACCCGCGGCGATCGCGGCGCCGCCGACACCCCCGACGAAGCCTGCCAGTGCGCCGGTCTGGCCGGCATCGGCACCGCGGAAAGCCTCGATGGTGCGATCGTTGAGGATGTCTTCCATCGCGTCCTTCACGAACTGGATGTTCAGGCCGTAGACCACCTGCACGGAGTGGCCGCCCGGCTTGATGGTCCCCGCAGCTCCGGCGCGCTTCAGGGCGTGCTCATCGACCTGCGAGGGGTCGGCGATCTCCATCCGTAGACGTGTGGCGCAGTTGTCGACCTCGATGATGTCGCGCGAGCCACGCATGGGACGCTACCCCCGATCAGGCCAAACGCACAGCATTCACTCAGGAATCGGCGAATCTCCGCCAAGAACGCGAAACCCCCGGGGGTGACCCGGGGGTTCTTGGTGGACCTGAGGGGACTCGAACCCCTGACCCCCTGCATGCCATGCAGGTGCGCTACCAGCTGCGCCACAGGCCCATTTTCAGTTTGTCACCGCTCCGCGGCAACCCCTCAAGCTTACTACATGTCGAGGAGTGCAACGAACACGGTTCAGTCCGCGACGGCGGGTGCGGGCAGCTCGATCGGGATGATCGGGCAGTCGTTCCAGAGCCGCTCGAGCCCGTAGAACACACGCTCCTGCTCGTGGAAGACGTGGACGACGAGGTCGCCGAAGTCCAGGAGCACCCACCGCGACTCGTGGCGGCCTTCGCGGCGAAGACGCTTCACACCGTTTTCGAGCATCGCCTCCTCGACGGCGTCGGCGATGGCGGCGACATTGCGCTCGCTCGAGCCGGTGGCGAGGAGGAAGGCATCCACGAGAGGCAGGGGCTCGGAGACGTCGAAGGCGAGAAGATCCTCGGCGCCCTTGCTCTCGGCCGCCGCGGCGGCGACATTCACGAAGGTGCGGGTGGTGTCTGCAGTGGTCATCGGAATGCTCCTGTCACGAGGGCCACGATCAGCACGCCGCTTAGCGCCAGCGCGAGCGCGCCTGCGGTGATGACGAGGGCCAGCATGAGCCGACTCCCCTTCTCCGGCGCGGGCGGTTTGATGATGTCTTCGGCACTCTTGATCGTGCTGATCGCGGAGCTGGCCGCGATCGGGGTGGGTGAGGAGGAGGCGGGAAGCTCGCCGTCGACGAGGACCGCGTCCGTCTCCTTGTTATCGGTGCGGCCGGGCATCGCGCCGGTCGATCCGAACGATTCGGGAAGAGAGAAGGTTCCGGTGATGAGGACTTCACCGGTGCCCGTGATGGGCGAGACGAGCGCACCGGTCTCCGGTGTCTGCGACAGGATCAGCGCGTTGGGCGCCGACAGCGCACCGGTGGCGGTGCTGCCTCGGGTCAGAAGCTGATCGAAGGATGCCGGGAGATCGATCTCCACACCCTCCCCGGCGAGAAGCCCCGAACCGAATGTCGGTGCGACGACGGGCCGCTCCTCATCGTCTGCAGGCTCGGGGGTCTTCTCCGGCGTGACGTCGGCCGGAGGGGCATCATCCCGCTGATCGACCGATGCGGCGGCGTCGGCCTCGTGGGTGTCCCCCGCGGCAACGTCGGCCTGCTCCTGTTCGTCCACGGGAGCGTTCGGGGCGGATTCCGCCGGGGTGGGTGTCTCGTCGGCGACCGGCACCGAGGCCGTCCGCAGCCGCTCCTGGCGGCGCGCGGCGCGGCGCGTGAACGACGGCGCTTCGACGTCGACATCTGCCACCGCGGGCGGTGCCTCGGCCACCTCGACGGGTTCGGCCGCGCGCGGCAGCGGAGCAACGACGGGAGGGGCCGGTTCGGCCGGACGTTCTGCCTTCTCGGCATCCGCGGGGGTGATCACCGGCGTCGAGGCGGTGTTGCGCATCTCGCGCAACTGACGGCGGGTCAGCTGGGGAGTATCGGGCTGGTCGGGTGTGCTCATGCCTCGCTCCGGTAAAGGTGGTGCTTCGCAATGTATTGGACGACGCCGTCGGGGACGAGGTACCACACCGGGTGGCCTCGGTTCACCCGCTCACGGCAGTCGGTGGACGAGATCGCCAGGGCGGGGATCTCGAGTCTGCTGACGACGTCCTCGGGAAGGCCCTCGGTGGACAGGACATGTCCCGGCCGGGACACCGCCACGAAGTGGGCCAGGTCCCAGAGATCATCATGATCGCGCCATCCGAGGATCTGGGCGATCGCATCGGCTCCCGTGATGAAGAAGAGCTCCGCGTCGGGACGTGTGCTCTTCAGATCGCGCAAGGTGTCGATCGTGTACGTGGGTCCGGCGCGATCGATGTCGACGCGGCTGACCGTGAACTGCGGATTGGATGCCGTCGCGATGACGGTCATCAGATACCGATGCTCACCGGCGGTGACCTTCTCCTTGTCCTTCTGCCACGGCATGCCGGTCGGAACGAAGATCACCTCGTCCAGGTCGAACGACTGAGCGACTTCGCTCGCCGCCACGAGGTGTCCGTGGTGGATCGGGTCGAAGGTTCCACCCATGACCCCGATGCGGGGGGCGCGTATCGAGGTCATGCCGGCGTCCTAGTGGTGGCCGTGTCCCACCTGCGCCTGGTCGACGGGGTGCGCCTTGGCGTAGGCCTCGGCCTTGTGCGAGTGACGGTTCGCCACGTTGCGGTAGGACACCGTGACCAGTCCCAGCGCCAGGAACACGATGAACGCGATCAGGCCGAAGATGAACGTCTGGGCCTGGACGTTGCCGTGAGGCTCTGCCTGCGCCGCAGCGAGGGCGAGGGTCGTGGCGAGGGTCATTCGGACTCCTTCGAAAGTCGGGTCTGTTCAGTTTAGGCCGTCAGATACGGATCTGCCCGGACCCACGCGCCAGCCACTTGGTGCTGGTGAGCTCGGGAAGGCCCATCGGCCCTCGGGCGTGCAGCTTCTGTGTCGAAATCCCGACTTCGGCGCCGAAGCCGAACTCGCCGCCGTCGGTGAAGCGCGTCGACGCGTTCGCCATCACCACGGCGGAGTCGACTTCGGCGAGGAACCGCTCTGCTCGGGCCTCATCCGTCGTCACGATCGATTCCGTGTGATGGGTCGAGTAGCGACGGATATGGGCCAGTGCCTCGTCGAGGTCGTCCACGACGCGCATCGAGAGGTCGAGGCTCATGTGCTCGGTCGACCAATCGGCGTCCGTCGCTGCCACGGCGTCCACGACGAGCTCGCGCACGGTCTCGTCGCCGTGGACGGTGACCCCGGCCTCCTGCAGCGCGGCGGCCACCGGAGGCACCAGCCGCTCGGCAGCGTCACGCAGGACGAGAACCGTCTCCACTGCGTTGCAGACGCTCGGCCGCTGAGCCTTGGCGTTCACGACGATCTGCTCGGCCCATTCGAGCGGAGCCGACGAGTCCAGGACGATGTGGACCACACCGGCACCGGTCTCGATCACCGGGACGGCTGACTGCGTGACGACGGTCTCGATGAGCTGCGCGCTGCCGCGCGGGACCAGCACGTCCACGAGACCGCGTGCCTGCATCAGTGCGTGCGCGCCCTCGCGGCCGAAGTCGTCGACGGTCTGAATCGCTTCGGGGTCGATCCCTCGGCCCGCCAAGGCATCGCGCATGGCGGACACGAGTGCGGCGTTCGTCGCCTGCGCCGCCGTGCCACCGCGCAGGACGACGGCGTTGCCGGAACGCAGCGCCAACGCGGCGATGTCCACGGTGACGTTCGGGCGGGCCTCGTAGATCGAGCCGACGACGCCGAACGGCACCGAGACCTTCTGCAGGCGCACACCGTTGCTCAGCGTGCGCTCGTCCAGCACGCGGCCGACCGGGTCGGGCAGCTCGGCGACGTCGCGCACGGCAGCGGCGAGGGCCGCAACCCGCGCGCGGTCGAGGCGAAGGCGGTCGCGGAGGCCGTCGGACAGGCCTTCGCGCTCTCCGCGCTCGAGATCGACGGTGTTCGCCGAGACGATGTCGTCGGTGGCTGCCTCGATCGCGTCCGCGATCGCGCGCAGCGCCTCGGCCTTCTGCGCATCGGTCAGCAGTCCCACGCCGCGCGCCGCCTCGTGCGCACGTTCGATGCGGTGACGTGCGGCGGTGGGCGCGTCGACGGAGACGGTGGTCATCCGCTCATTCTACCGAGCGGTGCCCCGGCCTCCGACGTGGGCGGCGGGGTCAGACCGAGCTCACCGTGGGCAACGGCGTGGTGCCCACGCGCGGCGGCGTTTCGGGGTTCGGAGCAAACCAGGTGCCGATGTCGTCGCCCGACAGTGCCTGCTCGACGAGGTCGGCACTGGTGACGAGCACGCCGATGCCGGATGCCGCGGCCAGGCGTGCCGCGGATGCCTTGGTGGCCGCTCCCCCGGTGCCCACGCTGTTGACGACGACCGATCCGAACTCGAAGCGACTGAGGTCGTCGCCGTAGGGCACCGTGTGGATCGCTTCGGCGCCGGGCTCGGACGGCGGACGGGTGTACAGCGATGCGATGTCGCTGAGAAGGATGAGCGCATCGGCCCCGATCAGCTCGGCCACGAGGGCGGCGAGGCGATCGTTGTCGCCGAAGCGGATCTCGTGCGTCGCGACGGTGTCGTTCTCGTTGACGATGGGCAGAACACCCAGACCCAGCAGCCGATCCACTGCGCGGCGGGCATTGGCGCGGTGTGCGGCGTTCTCGAGGTCGCCGGCCGTCAGCAGCACTTGGCCGGCGAGAAGCCCGTATCGCTCCAGCGTGGTCTGATAGCGCCACATGAGCACGTTCTGACCGACCGCGGCCGCCGCCTGCTGGGTCGCGAGATCGGAGGGCCGGCCGTCGAGGTTGAGCAGAGGCAGCGCCGTGGCGATCGCGCCGGAGGAGACCAGCACGACCTGCGTGCCGCGGGCGTGTGCGGCCGCGAGTGCGTCGACGATCGATTCGATGCGGTGATGGTTGTCGCCGCTGATGGAAGAGGAGCCCACCTTCACGACGACGCGACGCGCCCCCGCGATGCCGGACCGATCGTGCACGCTCACGCTTGCTCGTCATCCTCTCCGTCGAAGGAGAAGTCCGGCACCCCGAGGCGCTCGGCCTCGAGTTCCGCCCGGGCTTCCGCCTTGGCGTCCATCCGCTCGTGATAGCGCTCGCGTCGCTGTGATGTGGTGCGGCGCGGGTTCAGGTCGAGACGGGGGTCGGTGCCGCGCGGAGCCGTCATCAGTTCGGCGGCCGACGAGAGCGACGGATGCCAGTCGAACACGATGCCGTCGCCCGGCCCGATCACGACCGTCGAGCCCGCGACGGCCCCCACGCGGAACAGCTCGTCCTCGACGCCCAGCTTCTCGAGGCGATCTGCGAGGAAGCCGACCGCTTCTTCGTTCTGGAAATCTGTCTGCTGTACCCACCGCAGCGGCTTGTCGCCGAGGATGCGATAGACGTTTCCGTAGGTCCCGCCCTCGACGCGGATCTCGAAGTCCTTCTGCGCGCCCTTGGGGCGGATCACGATGCGCTCCGCTGCAGGGGCCTCCGCCACCTGCACGCGATGCTGCGCGATGATCTCGCCCAGCGCGAACGTCAGCTGACGCAGCCCCTCATGGCTGACCGTCGAGATCTCGAACACGCGGTAGCCGCGCTCTTCGAGATCGGCACGCACGAGATCGGCGAGATCCTTGGCCTCGGGCACGTCGACCTTGTTCAGAGCCACGAGCTGCGGGCGATCGAGCAGCGGCGTCTGTCCCTCGGGAACCGGATAGTTCGCGAGTTCCTCGCGGATCACGTCGAGATCGCTCAGCGGGTCACGACCGGGTTCCAGGGTCGCGCAGTCGAGGACGTGCACGAGTGCGGTGCAGCGCTCGACATGGCGCAGGAACTCGAGTCCCAGCCCCTTGCCCTCGCTCGCGCCCTCGATGAGTCCGGGTACGTCGGCTACGGTGAAGCGCGTGTCGCCGGCCTGCACGACGCCCAGGTTCGGATGCAGCGTCGTGAACGGGTAGTCGGCGATCTTGGGCCGCGCCGCCGAGACGGCAGCGATCAGGCTCGACTTGCCCGCGGAGGGGAAGCCGACGAGAGCGACGTCGGCCACCGTCTTCAGCTCGAGGAAGACGTCACCCTCCCACCCGGGCGTACCGAGCAGTGCGAAGCCCGGCGCCTTGCGCTTGGGGTTCGCAAGCGCGGCATTGCCGAGCCCGCCCTGGCCGCCGGGAGCGACGACGAAGCGCGTCCCGGGAACGATGAGGTCCGCGAGGGTTTCACCCTCGGCATCCTTCACCACGGTGCCGACCGGAACGGCGAGCTCCAGGCTTTCGCCCGCGGCGCCGGAACGGTTGTCGCCCATGCCGAACCCGCCGTTTCCGGCGGACCGGTGCGGCGAGTGGTGGTACGACAGCAGCGTCGTCACCTGCGGGTCGGCGACGAGGACGATATCGCCTCCGTGGCCTCCGTTGCCACCATCGGGGCCGGCGAGCGGCTTGAACTTCTCGCGGCGCACGGACACACAGCCGTTACCGCCTTTGCCGGCGCGCAGATGGAGCGTCACTCGATCGACGAAGGTCACCATGTCGGTCTCCTGACGGAAAGGTGGGGAAAGAGGAAAGGGGATGTAACGAAGGAGGGGCGAGCCGAAGCCCGCCCCTCACCTCATGTTCGTGGTCGAACGCGCGGTCACTCCGCCGCGGCGACGATGTTGACGACCTTGCGGCCGCCCTTCGTGCCGAACTCGACCGCACCGGCGGCGAGGGCGAACAGCGTGTCGTCTCCGCCGCGGCCGACGTTGGCGCCCGGGTGGAAGTGCGTACCGCGCTGGCGAACGAGGATCTCGCCCGCGCTGACGGCCTGGCCGCCGAAACGCTTCACGCCCAGTCGCTGGGCGTTGGAGTCACGACCGTTACGGGTAGAGCTTGCGCCCTTCTTGTGTGCCATCTCGTCTGCCTCTTCCGCTTACTTGATGCCGGTGATCTTGACGCGCGTGAGGTCCTGACGGTGGCCCTGGCGCTTCTTGTAGCCGGTCTTGTTCTTGAACTTCTGGATCACGATCT
>NZ_MEEL01000051.1:0-18577 GCF_001724435.1 Microbacterium sp. SCN 69-37 | reverse complement strand
CTTCTTGCCGTCGACGAGGATCTTGTTCACCAGCTGGGTGACGATCGGAGCACCGTAGACCGGGTCGTTGACGACGACGCGGCGGGGTGCGGGTCCCTTGCGAGGCATCGGACTCAGCCCTTCTTGGCGCCGTAGCGGCTACGGGCCTGCTTGCGGTTCTTGACGGCCTGGGTGTCCAGGGCGCCGCGAACGATCTTGTAGCGGACACCGGGGAGGTCCTTGACACGGCCTCCACGGACGAGCACGAGCGAGTGCTCCTGCAGGTTGTGGCCCTCACCCGGGATGTAGGCCGTGACCTCGGTGCCGTTGCGAAGCTTGACACGGGCGACCTTGCGCATGGCCGAGTTCGGCTTCTTGGGCGTGGTCGTATACACGCGGGTGCAGACACCCGCCTGCTGCGGGTTCGCCTTCAGGGCGGGCGCCTTGGTCTTGGTGACCTTGGGCGTACGTCCCTTGCGAACCAACTGCTGAATGGTTGGCACGTTCTCTCCTTGTAAAGCTGTGCGGGCTCTCGCCTGCACAGGTGCTGCACGGTGACAGCGATGGTGGTTTCACCACAGATCCACCGGCACGGCGGATGCCGAGCATGGGTGGTGGATATGCCGTGGGGGCGGCCTGTTCGCAGACCGGTCCCGATCGTGTGCCGAACCCCGTCCGGATGCCGTGGCACGGCGGACGGCGCGCGTATACGCACACCCGGTCAATACTACGCCGTATGACGAACGCGGGCAAACGCGCCCGGTGAGTCGCGCCCTGCTCCCGCCGCGCTCGCCTCAGCGTTCGATGCGCGCGAGGTGGAACTCCTCGTCGCCGAGGAAGAACCGCTCCCCCGCGTCGATCTTCGAGCCCGGGTCCACCTCGACCTCCTCGCCCATGAAGGTGCGAACGAGCACGCCGTTCGTCGAGGCCAGATCGGTGATCGTCCAGACGTCGTCGTGCCGTTCGAGGCGGGCGTGGGTCTTGGACACGGTGAGAGCCTCGCCCGCAACGGCGATGAGCTGCGCTTTCGGGAAGGCCGTGTCGGCGGCCGGGCGGCGCCCGAGGATGACGACGTCTGCCGTGATCGCGACCGGCGCACCGGATGCCGGGACGAGCTGCCACACCGCCGCGCGGACCCGCCGCGTGATGACCGTCTGGTCGATGTCGTCGTCGGCGCTCTCGCCGCGGAGGTGCTGAGCGGCCACCGCGCCCGCGGCCGAACGCGGCGATCCTGCAGCCGGAGAGCCGATGACCGCCGACACCTCGCCCGACAGCTCCGGGAAGCCGTCGGGCTCGTTCGGAGCGACCGCGAACGCCGGCCACGGTCGCGCGCGGCGCAGCGGCGGCTCCGCCGCGTCGGGCGTGAGCCCACGCTCCCCCGCGGCGGGCGCGTCCGAGGAGCCCGCCTGGGAGCCGTCGACCGCGGAGTCGGACGCATCCGCGGCGGGTTCGGCCGGTACGCCGTGGGCGGCTCGGGCGGCTGCCGCGGCAGCGGAGACCCGGGGCGCCGGTGCCGGTGCATCCGCCGCCTCGCCGACGTCGTGCGGCGACGGCAGCGCGGTGCTGCGACGGCCCGGCACGAAGTCGATGGGGGCATCATCGGTGACCGGCGGCATCGCGTGGCGCCATCCGGCACCGGAGCTGGGCGGGAACGGGGAGGGCGCGATCGCCGAGACGTCATCGATCTCCGACGGCCAGGCCGCGTCGTCGTCAGCGGTGGCTTCCCCGGCGCGGACCGCGGCGGATGCCGATACGGGCGCCGGAGCGGGCGGACGGACCACGGCGGACGGCGGCGGCGACGACGTCGCGACGGGCTCGTCGAGCGCCTCGACGGCGAAGGTTCCCGCCTCGGGCCGTGCGGGGGCAGGTTCCGCGGGCGCCGGGGCGGCCGTCGACGGCGAGGCGGGCGGCACCGTCGTCTCCGGCGGGGTCCAGGCCGGCGCGGCGGCGGGAGCGGGAGGAGCGAAGAGCCGCGCCAGGTCGTCGTCGTCCTCGCGCACGTCGTCGGACGGTGCTGCCGGCTCCGCCACCGCGGCCGGCGGCAATGCAGAGACGACCGCGGCTTCCGGCGTCATCGGGGCGGGTTCGGCGAACACACCGCCGAGGCTCGCGCGAGTCTGTTCGCGGCGGTGCGCCGACATGCCGCCGGCGCGTGCGCCGAGCCACCGCGAGGGTCCGAAACCGAGGATGCTCGCCCAGACGACGAACAGCACCGCCGCGAGGACGGTCATGCCACTGCCGTATCCGAAGCCCGGATTGATCCGGTGAGCAGAGATGATCACCAGCACCCACAGCGCGATCGGCCCGAGCACCGGAAACAGCCCGATCAGGATGAGCCACGGACTGAACCCTCCCCACCCGAGCACGGTGGCGACGTTGAGGACGGGCACCCACCCCTTGTAGGGGGCCTCGCCCATCTTGCGGAACATCGCGGCCAGGGCCAGGGCGGTCCAGACGTACAGGGCGAGGCCCACCGCGAGGGCGACGAGGCCCAGCAGAGCGCCGACGGAGTCGCCGATGGGTGCGTTCATGCGGTGCGCCGCGGGCGCGAGGCCGCGCGGCTCCCCCTCTCGAAATGTGACCGGAACGATCGCGGGACGAACGATCTCAACGATACGGCTGCACGCAGCCGGCGCCACCTGCTCGTCGCGAGCGCAGCACGCTCGTCCTCGACGATCCGCCAGAACTCATCGGCCTCGTCGGGGGCCATCGGGCGGGCGGAGAACACCGCTTCGTCGGCGGTGCGCGCCAGCGCGCCCGCCGCCGGACGCGCGAGCGCTTGTGCGATCTCGGAGCGCGTGGCCGCGGGCGGTGTGCGACGGCCGGCGTCGGCGGCGGCGTCGAGGTACTCGTCCCATCCCCCGGCGATCGCGTCGGCGGGTCGGTCCTGGCGCCGTCGCCGTCGGCGGCGCAGGGCCTTGGCGATCATGATCGCCGCGAAGGGACCGGCGAGCGCGAGCAGAACCGCGAGGACGCCGCCGGTGATACCCAGCGTCGTCCACAGCCAGCGCAGGTCGAGGGGGTCGGGTCGGTCGGTCGGCGCGGCACTGTCCTCCTGCGCGGGACGCTGGGGCTGCACCTCGTCGACCCCGTCGGGGCGCACCGAGGTGGCGATCTGGGGGTCGGGCTGCTCGGTGCGCTCGGTGCGCGGCGGGCGCACGTGCTGAGGGGTGACGTCGACCGGGATCCAGTCTCCCGACGCGGCGCGCACCTCCACCCACGCCGAGACGTCGCCGGTGCGACACACCCCGCCGGCGCAGGTCGCGGCATCCGGGTCGCTCGACGTGAGGCGCGTGCCGACGACCACCCGCGCCGGAAAGCCCAGCTCACGGGCGATGAGGGCGACGGCGGCCGAGAACTGCTCGTCGTCGCCGACGGCGGCCGCGAGGTCGTCCGCGGCGACGGCGACGGGGTCGGCCTCGCGGGCCAGCAGCGCCGTGAACATGGCGTCGATACGCGCCAGCGAGTGTCCCGACGCGCTCGGTGCGAAGGTGTAGCCCGCCCCGAGCTGCTGCATCCAGGCGGCGCCGACAGCGGGCGGGCGCAGCGCGTGGCTCAGGTAGCCGCGCGAACGCAGCAGTGTGACCAGGCCGTCCAGGGCTGCACCGCCGGTGCCGACGGCATGCTGCTGCACCCAGGTGCGCAGGCTCGCCGGTGCCACCAGTTCGCTGCCGTCGGCGGCGGTCACCGACACTCCCGCCTGCCCCCCGGGAGCAGTGGCCGAAGACAGGGCGCTCACCGCCGGCGCGGCAGCGCGGAGACGGTAGGTGTCACCGGCGCTCCAGGGGGCCGTCTCGACCGCCGCCTCCCGTGCGCTGCTCACGTAGAAGCCGTCGGCCAGCACGGCGGCGCGCGGCCCGGCGAAGTCGACGGATGCCACGGCTCCGGCCGTCGGCATCCAGATGCCGTCCAGCGCGCCGATCGTCACCTCGGCGTCGATGGGAGCCCCCTCACCGAGGACGCGTGCCGCCGCAAGCCGCACGAACGGCTCGCCGGCCGGGTCGGTGCGCCAGACCGCGCCGTCGTAGTCGTCCAGGACAGCCAGTCGCACCCGGTCGGGAAGAGCGTCGCCGGTGACCCGGAACAGTTCTTCGTCGACGCGCGCGTCGGCGAACAGCGTCCGATACGAGCTCAACGGGCTGATCGCACGGGAGATCTCCTGCCGGGGTCCCGTCGCCTCGCGCAGCACGTCGCGCTGCGCCGGCACCGCCACCGCCGGCACCGAGACGGCGACGGCCGCGGCGACGACGACCATGCCGACGCCGAGCCCGAGCCGGCGCAGTCGCGCACCCGCTCCCCGCGCGGCGTCGCCGGCCACCCGCACGCGGGCTGCATCCGACGCCCGACGAAGGGCCTGCACACGCGCGGCGCGGCTGCGCCACGACAACCACAGCACGCCGCTGAGCAGCACTCCCGCTCCCACGGCCGTCTCGACCGGGGCAGGAAGGACGAGGGCGCCGATGACCAGCGGTGCGCTGACCTCGGTGCTGCCGAACAGCAGCCCGAATCCGGCCATCGCGATCGCGACGGGCACAGCGAGCACGGCGAGCACGTCTGTGCGCCAGCTCAGCAGCAGCACGCTGGCGGTACCGACGAGGAATACGACGAGCGCCGGCACCAGCAGGTTGCGATACGACCCGACCGGCAGGTCGACGGTGAGCAGGTCTTTCCATCCCCACAGAAGCCCCGCGGCGAGCTCTCCCAGTCCCTGGAGGAACGGTGCCGGCGCCCCCGCACGGGAGGGGACGGCCACGGGCACGCCGACCACGAGGAGTGCACCGGCGAGCAGCCCGGCGGCAGCCCAGCCGTTCCATCGCCGCCAGGCGATGAGGGCGGCGATCGCTCCCGCGAGAACGGATGCCGCAGCCACCAGCAGCAGGAACGACGCCGAGCGGTAGACCGGCCATGCCGCCACCGCCGCCAGCCCCACGGCGGCGAGCGCGTAGAGCGCACCGGCCACGACCCTCACGACCGGGCTCCGCGCAGGAGCAGTCCGGCGAGGTCCTCGAGCGCGCCGATGGTCACGACGGTGAGTGGACCGACCGTCTGTGCGCGCGGGTGGGCGCGCTCGTCGCAGCGGACGGCGATGACCGCGGCATCCATCGGAAAGGCCAGCGTCGCCAGGCGCAGCGCCGCGAGAGGCACGCCCGAGCCGGCGACGAGGACAGCGACCGAGAGCCGTTCGTTCGCTTCGGCGGTCAGCCGGCACACCTCGGGGAACGGCATCGTCTCGACGAGGCGATCGACGCCGCTGAAGCCGTCGAGCACGGCGCGCGGGGCGCTCGCGGCGATGTGTCGGATGGCGCGCAGGCGACCCCGCACGACGCGCGGGATCTCGGCACCGACGACGATGTCGAGGTCGCGCGCGTCGTGCACGGCCCGCAGCGCCAGGGAGGATGCCGCACTGACGGCGAGTTCGAACTCGTCGTCGGATGCGTATTCCGCGCTCGAGAGTCCCAGTACGACCGCCATCCGCGAGCGGCGCGACTCCTCGTACTGCCGGACCATGAGCCGGCCCGTCTTCGCCGTCGACTTCCAATGGATCTGTCGGCGGGCATCACCGGGCGCGTACTCGCGGATCGCGTGGAAGGACATGTCCGCATCGACGAGGCGCCGCGTCGCGCTGCCGTCGAGATCGCGGATGAGTCCCGCGCTGGTGGACGGCACGGTGACCGTGCGCGGGTGGACGAACAGCTCCTGCACCTCGTCGAAGGCGTGCTCGCGCCGCAGCAGACCGAGCGGGTCGGAGCGGATCGTCGTCGCGGGGCCGATGCGCACGATGCCGCGCCGCTGCGGCGGCAGATCCACCGCGTGCCGGGAGACCTCGTCGGCGGCGAGGAGCGGGATGCCGACCTCGACCAGACCGGGTCCGATCGGGATGTCGATGCGGCCCGGCAGCGCCGTGGTGCGCCCGATGTTGCGCACGGTGATGCCCGCCCGCGCCGCCGCCCCGGCGACGACGCGCTCCCGCTCGAGCACCACCCGCACCTCGTACGCGCGGGCTCCGAGCAAGAAGGGCAGGGCCATCACGAGCAGCACCGCCGCGGCCGCGCCGGCGACGAGCGCCTCGACCCATCCGAACGCGAGACCGGCGGCGAGGCCCACGGTCGACGTGAGCACGACCAGGGCCCCGGCGGGCCGGATCGTGGCACGAGACCAGGCGATGGCGGCGCGCACGGCCGAACGCCCGCTCGCCCAGGCGCGCGAGGCGCGGACGGCCGCGCCCACGAGGCGACGGCCGCGGCGCGCCGTGACCTCGGTCCGCTCGCCGGTGAGTCCGGTGGCCGAGGTGCGCGTGAGCCGGGTGTCGGTCACGGACGAGCGGCTCTCGACGCTGCTCACGCGCTGTCCCGGCGGGTGGGCGGCGGCACGTCGAGAAGGACCTGGCCGATGACCGCCTCGGGGGCCACACCGTCGAACTCGGCCTCCGCATGCAGGATCAGCCGGTGGGCGAGAACCGGGACGGCGAGACGCTTGACGTCGTCGGGAGTGACGTAGGTGCGACCGTGGGCGGCGGCGGTGGTGCGTGCGGCACGCGTCAGGGCGAGGGCCCCGCGGATGCTGACGCCGAGGCGCACCTCGTCAGCGGCTCGTGTCGCATCGACGAGCCGCGCGATGTAGTCGAGCACGAGCGCGTCCACGTAGACGTCAGCGGCCAGTTCGCTCATACCGACCAGCGCGCCCGGAGTGAGCACGGGCGCCAGCTCCGCGGTCGCGACCGCGGCGCGATCGAGGATGCGGACGGTCGCCGCATGATCGGGGTAGCCGAGCGCCGTGCGCAGCAGGAAGCGGTCGAGCTGGGCCTCGGGCAGTCGGTAGGTGCCGGCCTGCTCGACCGGGTTCTGCGTGGCGAGCACGAGGAAGGGGGCGCCGACGGCGCGCGTGACGCCGTCGATGGTCACGCTCCCCTCCTCCATCACTTCGAGCAGCGCGGCCTGCGTCTTCGGACTCGCGCGGTTGATCTCGTCGGCGAGGACGATGTTGGCGAAGATGGGGCCGGGGTGGAACTCGAACGCGCCGGTCTTCTGGTCGTAGACGGTGATTCCGGTGATGTCGCCCGGAAGCAGGTCGGGGGTGAACTGGATGCGGGTCGTCGTCCCCTGCACCGACTGGGCCACGGCGCGAGCGAGGGAGGTCTTCCCCGTGCCCGGCACGTCCTCGATGAGCACGTGTCCTTCGCTGAGCATGGCAGTCAGGATGAGCTCGACGACGTGACGCTTGCCGAGCACGGCGCGCTCGACGTTGTCGGCCAGTTGCGCGAAGGTCTGGGCGAACCAGGTCGCCTGCTCGGTGGTGATCGTCATGAGGACTCCGTCGGGTCAGCCGGCCGGGTTCGGCGCGGTGGAGGGCGTACAGCGTGTCGCGAGTTCTGCGCTCGCGGGGGCGAGGTTCCAGCCCTGCCCGGACCAGTCGACGACGACACGGATGCCGGTGACGCGCACGGCCTCCGCGGGCACCGTCCACGGGTCCGTGCCGGGAACCAGCAACGCGTCGTTCTTGTCGTAGTAGCGGATGCCGGTGGCATCGAACGTCACCGCGGCATCCGAGCCGCTCGATCCGGCGTTGCGGGAGAGCATCGTGCCACCGGTGCACGTGCCGAGCGACCACGAGGCCTGCACCTGATACGGCGCGCTGCCGGCAGCGGGGGTCACGTCGCCCCATGCCGACTGCCACCATCCGTCCTTGTGCTCGTAGCGCACCTCGATTCCGGGGTCTTTGTCGAACACGCTGCTCGGCAGTGCTCGGAAGACCACGTTGTTGTCGTTCGGCGGAGTCTCGGGCGACGTCGGCGTCTGATCGATCGTCCACGTGGCGCGACCCGAGGGGGTGTCGTCGCCGGCGACGTGGGCGGTGGGACCGACCACGAAGGTGTAGCCGGTGGGCGCAGCACCGCTCTGCACCGCGCGCACCGTGTCGGTGACGGTGGCCCGACCGAAGGAGCGGGAATCGAACCACGACTCCGCGCAGAGGGCGAAGGTGTACAGGCGCCCGTCCGGAAGACCGCGGAAGACGCGCTGTCCGCCGTCGTCGCTCGTGCGACAGCTGTCGACGGAGACCGGGGCGCCGTCCTGGCCGACGGGGCCGTCGAGACGCACGATGCCATAACGCACGCGGGCGCCGTCGCCCCCCGGCGTCGCCGTTCCCACCGCCGTGATGTCGACGCGGCCACCGCCGACGTTGACGGCCGTGAGGGTCAGCGCGCCCTGCGTCGGCGCACCGATGCCGTGCGCCGACACCGTCATGGAGCCGATGGCGGGGCCGGGCAGGCCCGGCGGGGCCGTGTACCTCGACAGCGGTGTGATCGTCACGTCGGTCGCCGTGTTCGCGCCCACGCGGAACGCGGGCACCGTGACGGTGGTCTGCGACGAGCCGACGGCGATCGTCTGCGTCTCGCCGACCGGACTGGTGATCCGCAGAGATCCGGTGTTCGCGGCATCCACGCCGGAGATCGCCAGCGACGCGACGCCGCCGTCGGCGCCGGCGACGACGGGGGCCGCAGTCGCACCCGTGGGAGCGGACGGCGGATCGTACGCCCACGCGGTCGTGCGCACGGCGGTGAGCGAGGAGCCCACCGCGTTCACCGCAACGGCCTCGTACGAGCGCTGCTCGCCGTTCGGGGCGCTGATCGGCGGGCAGATGCCCTGCGGCGTGCACACGGCCACGCGCTGGCCGGCCTGGCGGACCTCGAACCCGGTGAGCGCGGGGTAAGCGGCCTGCGCGGGCCCCGGATCGACCCGGAGGGTGAGCGAGCCGTCCGCGTAGGCGGACTGCGCCACGCTCGCCGGGGCCTTCGGGTAGCCCTGCAGGTCGAGCAGGATCCGTCCGTCTCGGACGCTCGCGCTCTGGCGCCCCTGGGCGTCGCGGACGGTGAAGCTCGCCGCGCACGTCGCACCGGGCGCATCCGAGGTCCACGTCGCGGAGACACGGCTGGGCGAGACCACCGCGAAGCTCACTCCGGTGCAGACACCGGCCGGGGCGACCGAGACGACCTGCAGCGGCGTACCCGGCAGCGGGTTGACCTCGCCGGCCGAACCAATGACGTCGATCGTGCACGACGAGCCCGATGCCTGGCTGCACTGCTGCTGCACCGAACCGCCCTGCGGCAGCGTGGACGGGGCGGCGCCGACCCGCAGGGAGATCCGCGCCGGGGCGACACCCGGGTGGGAGGTCACCTGGACGACGACGCTCTCGATCGTGCCGGGGGCGGCCGCATCGCGGCCTCGAACGCTCAGCTGCGCGCCCTGCAGCGCGAGGTCGAAGGATGCCGGGGTCCCGTCGACGCGGTAGACGATCGCCTCGGGGCGCCCTTGCCAGGTGGTCATCGCGCCGAGGTCGAAGACCTGGGTGTCGCCCGGCGCGACCTCGAGCGCGGCCGGCGACAGCCGCGGCTGCGGGGCGATCGGGGTCACCACGACCGGGATGGCCAGGACGGTCCAGGCCGGCTGACCGGCCAGGCGTACGAGCACCCGGCAGGTGTCCGTCCACGGCGCGTCCGCGCCGGCCGCGTAACGCAGGGTGGTTCCGCCGACGGCGGTGCACGATGCCCCGGGCCGCGCGCCCGAGGCGCGGGTCTCGCCCGACAGCTCCAGGGCGCGACCGCGCGGCACCGTGATGAGCGCGGCGAGGTCGACATCGGCCTGCGCGTTCTCGCCGACGGTGAGCGGGGGCGCCCCGGCACGCAGCGCCAACGGCGTATCGGCGGCGGCCGGGATCCTCAGGAACGCGTACGTCGTCACCGGCCCGGCGGACGTCTGCCCCGTGACCGAGAAGGGGATCACGTAGGCGCGGTCGTCGACGGTGCCCACCAGGCGCGTCCCCTCGACGGTGATGCCGTCCATCGGTGCCCAGAGCCCGACCGACAGGTCGCCCGTGTCGCCTCCGGACCACAGCACCTTGCCGGAGAGCACGTCGATGCCTCGCGCCAGATCGGCGCGTCCGTCGGCGCCGAGCACGGTGTCGGAGACGACCGGGAAGTCGGCGACGCGCTGGGCGACCACCCGCACGACGATGAGGCCGCGGGCGGTGTTTCCGGCCGAGGAGACCACGTCGTAGAGGAACGACATCGTCCCGGGTGTCGGTCCCGCCGCGATCGTGACCGTGTCGTCGCTCTGCGACACGAGTCGCTGTTGCAGACGAGTGAACTCCGCCGTCGGCGACCCGTCCAACGCGAACTGAGGCACGTCGGGGCGCACCCGCTGCAGGGTCAGCGTGCCTTGCAGGGGGTCGATGTCATTGGCGAGGGGATGCACGCGCAGCACGTTGCCGTCACCGGCTTGCACCTGCACGTAATCGGTGTAGGTGATGGGGGCAGGACTGGCATCGCCGCTCAGCACCCCGACGCGGACGGTTCCGACGCCCGCGGCGCCGGACGGGTCCACCACCCGGTAGGTGAACGTGTCCTGCCCCGAACTCCCGGCATCGCTGGAGTAGACGATGGACGCACCGTCGGCGGAGATGACGGCCGAGCCGTGCGCGGGCTGATCGACGATGCGATCCAGACGCACGACGTCGCCGTCCGGATCCATCCCGAAGCCGTCGAACGCGATGACCGTGGACAGTCCGCTGAGCACCCGCCCCGAGAGCGTCCGCGGCAGGGGGTCGCGGTTCGCTCCGTCGCCGACCACAATCAGGTGCACCGTGGCGGTGTCGCCGAGCGCCGGTGCGCCGGTCGTGAACGCCCGATAGGAGATCGTGACGTCCCCCGGCGTCGTGGGAGCCAGCACCCGCAGCACATCGCCGGCGGCGAAGGCGAGGACGTCGGGGCGCGAGGCGACGATCGACTCCGGGTCCAGGCGAGGGCGGGTGCCGACCGCAGCGACGTCGTTGTCCAGCACCGGGATGTCGATCTGCGCGCCCGCGCGCACGACGGCACGATCGTCGACGGCGATCGGCGCCTGCTCGGCGGCGGGCGGCAGCAGGTACACCGTCGCTTCACCGGTGATGGCCGAACCCTCGTCGGTCGTGCCGTCGCCGACCCGGTACGAGACGGTTCCCAGCAGACCCGACTCGCCGGATGCCGTCGAGCCCGACACCCGCAGCTGGCTCTGGGCCACGACGTCGGCCGACAGGGACGCACCGGTGACCGGTCGGATGACGAGATCGCTGAGCAGCAGCACCCGCCGGGTGGGGTTGGTGACCGCGGCCAGGACGTCGACGGTGGCATCGGCCTGCGGACGGACGAAGGCGACGACCGGCGAGGTGGACAGGTCGGCGGGCCCGCCGGGGTCGAGCAGCGTGAGTCGGACGGTGCCGGTGGCCTCGTGCCCTCCCGAAGACACCGTGACGGCGACACGGTAGGCGCCCGGCGACGCCGCGACGACATCGAACGTGGTCGAGCCGCCGACGACGGTCGCGGTGGCCGCCGCATCATCGAGCACGCGCGCCGCGGTGAGCGTCAGGTCGCCGGTGGTGCCCGTGACGTGCGGGGCGACGTCGACCGACACGCGCGAGCCCGCCACGTCGACGACCGCGAACGACTGCAGGGCCGGCTGCGCGTCGCCCCGGATCCGCACGACGAGCTGCCGGGTCGCGGTCGCGCCGCGGACGTCGGCGACGGTCACCGTGATCGACTCGGCCTGCTCGCCGGCCACCCCGGCGTCGCGGTGCTGGAACACGACGCCGCCCTCCGGGGTGGTGGCGACCTCGCCGAGACCGGAGTCGTCGCTCGCCGACAGGAGCAGAACGGGGTCGCCTTCCGGGTCCACCCAGTCGCCGAGCACGGGAACGGTCACCGTGCCTCCGGGAGCCACCTCGGGGCTCGGCCAGTCCTGGCGGCACCCCTCGACGCCGCACCACACCGGGGCGGAGTTCTCGTCCTCCGCCGCGACGCGCAGCGTCACCGTCGCCGGCGGCGAAACGAGCCCGTCCGCCGTCGTGCCGTCGGTGACCGCATAGCTGAACGTCCCCGATCCCGTCGCTCCGGGGGCGACCCGCACCGCAAGGCGCTGGCGGTCGTCGGTGGTGGTCACGGTGCCGAAGGCGGGGTCGAGGCCGGTGACCGATGCCGGGTCGACGGCGAGGACGTCATCGTTGGGATCGTGATCGTTCAGCAGGACCGGAAGGCTCACGAGGGCACCCGGCCGCACGCCGAACGCATCGTTCTCGGCGACCGGAGGGCGCGGGTCGATGATGGGCGGCGGCTTCTGGTCCGACGTCTTCGGCGCCGTCTTCACCTCGTCCTCGATGTCCCAGTTCTGGCTGGAGGGCAGCAGGCGCCCTTCCGGGACGGACCAGACCCACCCTGATCGCGCATCGTTGAGGATCACGCTGTCGCCGGCATCCACGAAGACGGGGCGACGCTGGGAGCCCAGACCCTGCCCGCCGTAGTCCAGTGGCACATCCCCTCCGGTGGAGGTCCACAGGGTGCCCCCGCGCGTGCCCTCGGCGAGCCACGCGGCGCTGATGACGCCGCCGCGACTGACCGGACGGGCGGGGGTGCCTCGCGAGGTGGTGCTGTCACCGAAGATGCGCTCGGCCGCGACCGCGGAGACCGGAATGCGCACCAGACCCGTGTCGTCGGCGACGTAGACGGCATCGCCGTCCACCGCCGGTCGACTGACCGCGATGGTGCCCGTCAGCGAGATCGTGCCCGTCCCACGGCTCGTCCAGAACCGTCCCGCACCGCTGCCGGCAGTGTCCAGGAGCACCCAGTCATCGCCGGCGGCAGTGAGAACGGGGCGCTCCACCGTGGCCGCGACCTTGTCGGCGGCGGCGACCCTTCCCGAGGCGAGGTCGATCCGCGAAACCGTGCCGGCCGACGCCGAATAGCTGAAGACCACGCCCGACGATGCGGCCGCGACGGCGGCGGCGGCCGGAACATCGATCGGCGCGGCGGGTCCGGCCGAGAGCCGCCCCGCGAAGACCGCCCCCGCATCGGTGCGATAGGCCACGACGTCACCGGAGGCGTCGATGTCGGCCGTCCCGGCGGGCGCGGGCGTCGCGGTGCGCAGCCCCTCGGCGTCGAGATCGACCGGTGCGGCGTCGTCGATGCGCTCGACCTTGGCGTCGTTGTCAGTGAACATGTACGCACCGTCGGCGGAGGTCACGATCCGACTCGGATTGCTGACGGCGCGCACCGTGTCGATCTCTCCGATCGCGGTGTTCACGCGCGCGTAGCGCAGCGTGTCGGCCTGCAGAACCCACGCGGAGCTCTGCGACGGCGGGGTGCGCTGCGCGTCCAGCCCTGGCCACACCACGCTGACACCGGCGATCAGCGCCGCCGTCGCGCCCGCGGCGGCGAGACCGACGATGCTGCCCCGCCTCATCAGCGCATCACCGTCCACAGCGCCGCGGCCGCGGCCAGCAGTCCGCCGCCCACGACGAGGGCGCCGACGATCGAGAGCGCGATGGCCCGCGGTGACCACAGCGCACGCGGTGCGAAGGCGCTCAGCCCCGTCGCGTCCTCATCCCCGCTGGGGGTGCGTCGGGCCGTGGGATCCGCCGTGGCGCGCCGACGCCCCTCCGCGACGCGGCTGCGTGCGGGCCCGCGCGCCGACACGTCGGTGAAGTCGATCGCGTCGGATGCCGGCATCCACTCCTCCGTCGGCACCTCCAGCGCCGTGGGCGCGATCCCGGCCGCGCGCTGCACCTCGCGGACGGCCTCGCCGAACTCCCGCGCCGAGGCGTACCGGCGGTCGGGGTCTCGGGTCATCGCCGTCGCGAGGACCTGCTGCAGCGCGTCGGGAACATCCGGACGGGCGATCGGCACGAACGTCGCCCGTGCGATGCGGCGACGCATCAGCTCGCGGGTGTTCTGATCCTTCTCGCGCCTCTCGAACGGGCTGTGCCCGGCCAGCAGCGAGTACACGGTCGCGCCCAGGCTCCACACCTCGCTCGCGATCGTGCCGCCGCTGTGCTCGGCGACGACCTCCGGCGCGCTCCACGGGATCGACATCGCGAGGACGTCGGATGCCGCGCTGCGCTGCAACGACGCGGAGATGCCGAAGTCGGCCAGCACCGCCGACCCGAAACTGGTCACCAGGATGTTGCTCGGCTTGATGTCGCGGTGGATCAGCCCCGCCCGGTGCGCCGACTCGAGCGCACCGGCCAGACGTACGGCGACGGCCATCACCTCGTCCACCGGCATCCGCTCGATCCGGTAGCGCTGCGCGAGCGAGCCCGGACAGTACTCCATCACGATGTACGGCCGTCCGTCGGCGGAGATTCCGGCCTGGTAGACCGTGACGATCGCCGGGTGCGCCGACAGATGCGCCAGCACGTCCGCCTCGGCGTTGAACATGCGCAGCAGGTCGGGGTCACGCTCGCCGGCCGGCAGCACCTTCACGGCGACCGCGCGTCGCGGCATGTCCTGTTGATAGAGGAAGACGTCGGCGAAGCCGCCGGATCCCAGCGGACGCACGTAATCGAGCCCCGGCAGCTGCGGCGGCGCAGACGGGAGCCTGCGCGTCATGGCACCCCTCAGTCATCTCGCGACCCCATCCCCGACGACGTCGGGAACCCGGCCATGCTAACAAAGCCACCTCGACACACCGCGACGCCCGCTCCGCCCCGCTTCGCCTCCAGGCGAGCCGGGGCGAGTCAGAGCTCGGGAAGTCCGGGGTCGCCGTTCGGCTCGAACGGCGCATCCAGCGAACGGGTGAGCTCCTCGAGCATGGCGGCGATCTGCGGCTCGACGTACTGCGCGATGGCGGCCTGGATGCGGAGGCGATGGTGCAGCAGCACGGCGCAGACCTCGCGACCCACCATGTTGGCGTAATCGTCGGCCAGTCCGACCTCTTGGCGGAGGGCCGCCTTCGCATCATCGCTGAGCGGCGGCAGGGCCGGGATGTCGGCGTCCTCCTGTTCCGCGAGCCCGCCGATCGTGAAGAGGAACGGCGCCCCCGGCACCGGATCCGGATCGAGGGGAAGTCCCTCGAACTCGGGGTCGAGCCCTTCCGCGGGGCGGTAGCTGCGCGCCCGGTTGCGGGCGGCCTGCTGGTCGAGCTCGGCCTGCAGCATCGGGAGGTTGCGCGACGTGTACTCCGCGACGGCATGATCGACGATCGTCTTGATGCGGGTGGAGAGCCCGTGCTGCACACCGTGCGGAACATCCGCCCCCAGGCCCGCGGCCGACAGCACCGGCGAGCCGAAGCAGCGGCGGCACGGCGCGACGCGCCCGCGGTGGGTGGCGGGCTCCCAGCGCGGCAGCCAGCGCAGCCAGGCGTCCACCGCCTGGCTGACCTGGGTCTCGATCGACCGCTCCACGGGTCCATTGTTGCGGCATCCGCGCCGATCGCGGGGGATTTCCGGCCACGACTCAGTCGTCGTCGCGCTCCCACGGCCAGCGAGGCCGTTCGGCGGCGGTGCGCACGAGCGCGATCGCCCCCCATCCACCCACCAGCGCGGCGGCGGCCAGCACGACGGCGAACCACGAGGTCGCGAATGCGCCCACAGCGGCCACGATGCGCGCGCCGTCCACTCCCGAGAGCACACCGCCGGCCAGTACACCGAACAGGTAGGCGAGCACCGTCGCCACCGTCACGATCGCCGCGCTGCCGTATCGCCCGCGCTCGGGGCGGACGGCGAACCAGGTCGACAGGGCGAAGGCGCCGACGGCGAACGCGCCCCCGACGATGCCGGGCAGCTGCCCCAGCCCGGAGACCGGCAGCACCTCCGCGCCCGTGAACAGGCTGAGCATCCCGAACCCGCCGATCAGCAGGGCGAAGAACCCCACGACGGCGAACGCGGTGGCCACCGGCGGGGTGAGTCCGCCTGCGCCACCGCGTCCGCGCGGATCGGTCATCAGCTCTGGTGCAGCCTCGGGCCCGCCTCGAGCGTGCGCTCGTACTCGCGCTGCGCCTCGTCATTCAGCTCGGTGACGCGCTTGCCGCGAGCCGCGACCCACGCGCCGAACCAGATCGTGAGCTCACGGCCGAGCACGAAGGCCACGATCGCGAGCGGGGCGAGCAGCTGCCCCTGAATGAGGTCGGCACCCTGCCGCGCGGTGAGCGTCCAGAACGGCGCCTGGAACAGCTGGCCGAGGAGGTGCCCCGCGTAGGCGACGACGCCGACGAGAAGGCCGAAGATGACCCAGTGGCCCCAGCGTCCACGATTGATGACGGCACCGAGCAGCCAGAAGCCGATGAAGAAGACGACGACCGGCACCCACAGCCACCACGACTGCACCGCAGCCAGCGCGGCGGTGCCCACGTTGGCACCCGTCACCTCGCCCCGGATGGCCTGCAGGCCGAGCGCGGCGCCGAGGTACAGGACGCCGAAGGCCACCGCCGCCAGCAGGCCGATCGCGCCCGCAGCGCCACGGTTGCCGCGCAGACGCGGCGGCTCGGGAGCCTGCACGAAGATCGGCTGCGGGGCGGGGGCCGCGGCCGGGACGACCGGCACGACCGGCTCCGCGACGACGACGGTCTCCGCAGAAGACGAATAGGCGCCCGGAACGTACGTCTCGTCGACCGGATCGTCGGCGAAGGAGGATCCGTAGACCGGTTCCGTGTGCGTGGCGGGCGTCGACTCCGCGCGCGCCGGCTCGGCGACCACGGGCTGCGGCGCCTGCTCGGACGCGGCCGACGCGGACGTGTGGACAGCGTCGGCGGCCTCGGCATCCGCTGTCGAGGGCGCATCGACGGCGGCCTCGCGAGAGGCGGCTTCGGCGTCGGCGAGCCCCGCATGGGCACTCGCGACGGCCTCATCGACCGACGTGGTCTCGACCGGGGTGTTCTCCTCGATCGGTTCGCCGTACTTGGGGTCGCTCATGGCGTGTGCTCCTCACGCGGGACGTGTGCCGCCGCACAGCGAGCGTAACGCCGGGATGGGGCACCGACGCGGAGCCATGCCGACGTGTCTCGACGCCCGTGCCGCGCGCGCCGCTTATCGTGAGGCCATGACGTCACGCCGACTCGCCGCCCTCGGGATCACGCTGCTCGCGGCGCTCGCGCTGACCGCCTGCGCCGGCACGCCCGACACCATCGGGACGAGCGCGTCCGCCCCGGCGTCGCCTGCCGCACCGACGCCGGCGATGACACTCGCTCCGTTCCCGATGGGCCCGGCCACCTCGACGACGCCGCTGCCGTCGAACCTGCCGCAGGGATGCCGGGACATCCTGACCGCGAGCGTCCTGCAGGAGCTCGACGGCGTGCCGCTGAACGCGGAGGGGATGGGCGGCGGCATCCGCAGTGACAGCACGCGCGTGTGCGTCTGGGGCGAGCCGGGCGCGGTCGGCACTCGCCTCGTGACCCTCATCGGGTACGCCCCCGACCAGCCGGCTCGCGACGCGCTCTACGCCCTCGGCAACGACGGCTACACGTGCTACGAGCCGCACGGCGGCATCCGCTGCGAGAAGACCTGGCAGTCCGCGACCCTCCCGGTGCAGGAGGGGCGCACCCTCTTCTACCGCGACGGTGTCATCGTCGACACCCAGTACTCGAATCTCGCCCCCGCGGGCTACACCGACGCCATCATCGACGCCCTCTGGCCGCCCGCCGGGTCCGTGCCGCGGACGCCGGCACCCGCCCCCAGCCCCTCGGCGACGCGGTAGCGGTGCGCGGTCAGCCCCAGACGCGCTTCGCGATGCGGCTCACGTAGTCCGAGGGGTGCCAGCCACGCTCGCTCGTCGACAGCCACCGGCCGCCGCCGGCTTCGATCGTCTCCGTCAGGTCGCCGTCGGTGCGCGTGCAGCGTGTGCGCTCGCCCTGCGATGAACAGGTGAACCCCGCCGCGGGCAGCGCCGCGGCGGCGATGGGCCCGGCATCCGTCGGGACATCCGCGAGCGTCGTGGTCACGGTGCCGGCGTCGGCGCGCCATGCACAGGTGAACACGACCCGCGGTCGCAGGGCGTCGACCAGCTGCGTCGCGGTGGTCATCGGTGCGTCCGACGATGCCGTCAGCCCGGCAGCCCCAGGGGCGAAGGTCAGCGTGGCGTCGAGCGCCTCGTCGTAGAGGTCGGCGCAGCGGGCGGGCACGCCATCGACGGAGGCGGCCTTCCCGGTCGCCTCCGCGGCCGGAGTCGACGTGGACGAGCGCCCGGCCGCTTCTGTGAGCCAGGACACGGATGCCGGGATCATCGGAATCGCGAGGAACGCCAGCACGCCGACGGTCGCCGCACACGCGACACCGACGACCCACGCGAACGCCGCGCTTCTTCCTCCGACCCGAGCCATGCGCTCAGGCTATCTCCGCGCCCCCACGCACCCGCCGCGCCCTCCCGCGAGCCGCCAAGATCTGCCCGAGCCGCCATGTTCCGGCGCGCCAGATCATGGCGGCTCGCGCGGAACGTGGCGGCTCGCGGAAATGGGAAAGGGCCCCGGGGACGTGTGTCCCCGGGGCCCTTTGGCCTCGATCAGTTGTAGGTGCCGGGCGTGAAGTCGTCCGTCGAGAAGCTGTCGAAGTCGACGTAGCTCAGGTCGGCGTCGCTGTACGCGCCGTCCGAGGCGAAGATGCGGTTGGGGTACCGCTCGCTCTTGGCCTCCTCCGTCGCCTCGACCACGACGTTGCGGTACTTCGCAAGGCCGGTGCCGGCGGGGATGAGCTTTCCGATGATGACGTTCTCCTTGAGGCCGACGAGCGGGTCGCTCTTGCCCTCCATGGCCGCCTGCGTCAGGACGCGGGTGGTCTCCTGGAACGATGCCGCCGACAGCCACGACTC
>NZ_MEEL01000050.1:0-19178 GCF_001724435.1 Microbacterium sp. SCN 69-37 | reverse complement strand
AATGCGATTCTTAGTCGTTTCACATCCCACCCGGAGGACCTCACCTACTCCCGAGCGACCCGCCGAACGTCACCAACCTCACGAGACACAACATCTAGTGCCATCTCACCGCGTTCCCGACAGTGGGTGTCGGGAACGTGTTCGGGTGACACAGACCGGCCTTGCGTGACACAGGCGGACAATCCAATGACATTGAGTGTCACGACACGCCGATGACGATGACGGGTTGTTCTTCGCCGGGGAAGAACATCGGAACTGGATAGAGGAGCGATTGGGCTCCGATCAGCCCATCGTCCTCGCAACGTCAGACACCGACTTCGCTTGCGAGAGGTGATGCGGGTGCTCCCAGTAGCTGGACCTCAGCAGATGGTCCCCCGACGCCGTACATCGTCCACCGAGCTGCATTGGATTTCACGCCCGGACGACAACGCACATCACAAGCCCGGCGAGCACGAATACGCGGTCATCGGACGCGACCTTGGTGACCGAGACTGGGCGGGGATCGATCCTCTGCCCTTGCGCAAATCGAAGGGCCTCCGCTTCAGATTCACGCCCAGCCTGTATTTCTGGCAACCGACAGGGACCCATGTGTGGTGCGAGTCCCAGGAAGAGCGCTGGGAGGTCCTGTGGTTGGAGTTCAGCGGACGGGTGGAGAGGCTGTGGGCCCAGCCGATGGCGATTACCTTCGGGCACGGATCGCGGCTATCGGGGTACTCGCACTTCCCTGATCTGATGGCGCTCTTCGCAGACGGCTCTTACGGCCTGCTCGACGTGCGACCGGCCGACCGGGTCGATGACGCTGCGCGCGTTCAGTTCGCTGAGACCGCGGCAGTTTGCGAAGCGCTCGGGTGGCGGTACCGATCCGAGGAACTCGATGATTGCCATGCCAGACCTCCACTCGTATACCCATTGGGGTATCTCGATCATGATACTGCATCGCGTCCGCGACGGGTTGCGGATACCCCAAGAGGTATCTAGCGTGGAAAGCTCGTGCGACGACGGGAGCCTGACAGATGAGCCAGACCGACAACTCGACCAGATCGCGAATGACCCCGCTTGTGATCAGCCTGATTGCGATCATCGGCGTGCTGGTGATCGTCATCGTGACCTTTCTCGTGACGTCGGGAGGCGGTTCGCCTGAGGCCGCGGTGCCGGCCGCTGAATCGGAATCGGAGAGCGCGGCGCCACTACCGGATCTTGCGCGGCGAGATGCCGATGACCCGACGGCGCTGGGCGATGTCGATGCGCCTGTGGTGATTGTGGAGTGGGCGGACTACCGGTGCCCCTTCTGCGGTGTCTTCGCCCGCGACACGCAGCCGGCGATCATCGACGAATACGTCGAAGACGGACTCGTCAGGATCGAGTGGCGAGACTTACCCGTTTTCGGCGACGAGTCGATCACCGCCGCCTACGCGGGCCGCGCCGCCGGAGAGCAGGGTCTTTTTTGGGAGTTCCACGATGCTGTGTTCGCTGACGCCCCGGAACGCGGTCATGCCGAGCTTCCACGTGAACGGCTCATCGAGATCGCCCAGAGCATCGGAGTGCCTGATCTGGTGAAGTTCGAGAGCGACATGGATGATCCGGATCTGCAGGCCCGCGTCCAGGCCGACCTGGATGAGGGGTACTCCCTCGGCGTCACCAGCACACCGATCTTCCTCGTCGGGCAGACCCCGGTTGTGGGGGCTCAGCCTCTGGAGGCTTTCCAGCAGGCCATTGAATCGGAGCTCGACCGGGTGGGTCGATGATTGACATCGGCCTGGCTGGTGCGTTTCTGGGCGGCGTGCTGACATTGCTCAGCCCCTGCTCGGTGATGCTGCTGCCCGCGTTCTTCGCCTACGCGTTTGGTTCTCCGCGGCGCCTCCTTGGCCGTACGTCCGTGTTCCTCCTCGGCCTGCTGGCGACGCTCGTCCCGTTGGGGATACTCGCAGGGCTCGTTGGTCGTTTCGTCACCGAGAACCGGAGCCTCCTGGTCGCTGTCGCTGCCACGGTCATCATCCTGCTCGGGCTCCTTCAGCTCTCCGGTCTTCCCATCCCCGGCATCACCCGAACCTCAGGCAACGAGAGCACGTCCCCCGTGGCGGTCTTCCTGCTCGGCGCCGTCTACGGTGTGGCGGGCGTGTGCGCAGGACCGATCCTTGGTTCGGTCCTGACGGTCGCAGCGCTCGGGGGCAACAGCGCCTACGGGGCTGTGCTGATGTCGCTGTATGCCCTCGGGATGGCGGCTCCGCTGTTCGTGCTTGCGTTGTTGTGGAATGCGTGGGGTGGTCGGATTCGCGCGCTCGTTCGTCCCCGCGAGCTGCGCCTGGGGAGGTGGCGGAACAGCTGGACGATGGTCGTCGCCGGCGCGTTGTCTGTGGGCATCGGCATCCTGCTTCTGGTCACGGACGGGACCACATCCCTGGGTGGTGTCCTCACCATCGGCCAGCAGTATGAAGCGGAAACCTGGGCGCTGGGGGCGACGTCGGCGATCCCCGATGTGGTGATGCTGCTTGTGGCAGTCCTGCTCCTGGCCGTCCTCGCCCTCGTGTTCGCTCTTCGAAAGCGCCAGACCGCCTCCGAGGCCCGCGAGGAGACTCGCCGGTGAGACGATCTCTGGCCGCAGGGGTCCTCATCTGCGCGGGGGCGATCGTGATCTCCGGGTGTGCGCCGGAACAACCCCTGGGCGCCATCGCGGGTACCGTCACCACCGCGACGGATACTGTCACGTTCGACCGGTCTCCCACGGCGTTCGGGGACGGTTTCGTCGCCGTGCGGTACCCCGGCGAGGAGTCGGCCGACCTGACTTTCGTCGTGACGGATGGTCGGACGCGATGGGAGGTGCACACCAACCCCGCTTGTGCAGGATTCGCCGTGACGCGCGTCGATGGCGACGACCTGCTTGTCGTGTTGGACTCCGATGCGTCCGTGCAGGACGGGCGGCTCGCCTCCACGACCGTTGCCACAGCATTCCGCACGGACGGCACCGTCGCCTGGGGGCCGGAACCCGTCGCCGGTGGCCTCTCCGATGATGGCCTCATCACCACGGAGATGCTCGGCGGTGCGCTCAGTTCCGAAACTTCACCGACGATCGCCCTCTCACCCTCCACGGGTGCGGCCCTCGATCTTCCTGCCGGGGAGCGAGCTGTCTACGCTGCAGACGGTCTACTCGCCACGCAGGCTCCGGACAGGGTCCTCGTTCGCGACGCGTCGGACCCGTCCGCTCCCGTGCTCTGGCGCTCAGCGGAGGTCGCCCCGGAAGACGCCACCGGCCCGGCGACCGTTACGGTCGGACAAGAGATCAGCGTGGGCTCTTTCCTCGTACTCGAGTGGCCGACAGCCCGCGGGCCAGTGTTCACGGTTCACCGCTTCATCGACGGGACGCTCCTCGCGACGCTTCCCGGCCAGCCGGATGCGCGCACGCTGGTCACACCCGGGGGAAACGTCGCGATCTTCACCGCAGAGACAGCCGGCTCCCGTATGGTGTCCGGGGTCTCGTCAGAACATGGCCGACTGTGGACGGAAGACGTCCCCGACGGCTCTCTGCCCGTATCGGCTGCGGCAGACGAGATCTGGTTCACCGGATCCAGCGGCTATCTCAACCGGGCGATCTCGGACGACTCCTTCGAACCGACCGAAGACCCCGGCCCCCTGTTGACATTGCGCTCTGGGTTTGAGGTGCGGTCCACCGATACCTCGCGTCTGTACGAAATCCTCCCCACCTCTTGACAGTCATACCCCTAGGGGTATCCTGGAGTGGATGTACTTGTGAAAGGGGACAGACATGCTGTTGGAGCGCTTCTACGATGACGACTTGGCTCAGGCAAGTTACCTGATCGGTTGTCAGGCCACCGGCGAGGCGATGGTGGTCGATCCCCGTCGTGATGTGCAGGTGTACCTCGATGCTGTGTCCAAGCACGGTATGCGCATCGTCGCGGTGACCGAGACCCACATTCACGCCGACTACCTGTCCGGGACAAGAGAACTTGCCCGGGCGACGGATTCGGCGATCTACGTCTCCGGCGAGGGCGGCCTCGATTGGCAGTACGGGTTCGACGCGCATCTGCTTCACGATGGTGATGTCGTCACTGTCGGGAACATTCGCGTCCAAGCCCGTCACACGCCAGGCCATACCCCGGAGCACCTGGCGTTCCTCGTGACCGACGGTGCGTTCGCCGACGAGCCCGGCTACATGCTGTCGGGAGACTTCGTCTTCGTCGGCGACCTAGGAAGGCCTGATCTGCTCGACGAGGCGGCAGGCGGACAGGACACCCGGTTCCAGGGGGCGAGCGATCTATTCGACAGTCTCCGCACCGTGCTCCTCGAGTTGCCCGACCACGTTCAGATCCACCCGGCGCATGGCGCCGGAAGCGCATGCGGAAAGGCGCTCGGAGCGATCGCATCGACGACGGTGGGCTACGAACGCCTACATGCCTGGTGGGGTCCCTACCTTGCCGCAGACGACCGCGAGGGTTTTATCGCAGAACTCCTCGATGGGCAGCCCGACGCGCACGCGTACTTCGCCCGTATGAAGCGTGAAAACCGTGACGGGCCCGCCCTCCTCGGGCCACTCAGTGACCTGACCGAGATGAGTGCGGCAGACGCGCTGACACGGGTCAGTGACGAGTCCGCGGTGCTCGTCGACACGCGTGCACCGAACGCCGTGCGCGCCGGATCCCTCCCCGGCGCCCTCGCCATCCCCGCCGTGGGTAAGACCGCGGCCTGGGGAGCGTGGGCCATCGACCCGGAGCGGGAGAAGCGACCGATCATCATCCTGGCGGGCGACGACGAGCAAGCCGAGTACGTCAGAGCACACCTCATCCGGGTGGGCATCGACTCCTACGCCGGCTACATCACCTCTCTTGACGGTCTTCCCACCGTGACATCATCGACGGTAACGCCGGATGCTCTCAGTGACCTCGGTGAGGTGTTCGTGCTCGATGTCCGCGAGGCCAGCGAATACGCCGCCGGGCACGTGCCTGGGGCGACGAGAATCGGTGCGGGCCGTGTGCTCTGGGAGACCGACCGCCTCCCCACAGACCGTACGATCGTCACCTACTGCCAGAGCGGTGCGCGCAACATCGTCGCCAGCCAGGCACTGCGTCGCGCGGGGATCCCTGTGGTCGAACTCGCCGGAAGTTACCTCGGCTGGGTTCGAGCACATCAGCAGGTTGAGACCGCGAACGTATCCTGATTCTTCTGTCACGAGAACCCAGCGCACGACGCAGGTTCGCGCGCCCGAAAGGAACCACTCATGTGCAGTGCAGTCGCCTGCCGCAGATGCGGAAAGACCACCTGGTCTGGATGCGGCCAACACGTCGACGAGGTCATGCGCAATATCCCTCGCTCACAGAGATGCCGTGGACACCAAGCCGAGCCTTCCGCAGGGCTGTTCGCGCGCATCTTCGGGACGGCATGACATGAGCCTGAACGAGATCTCGGTGAACGACCTTTCCGGCCTGCGTGGCGCCGTCGTCATCGACGTACGAGAGCCCGATGAATATGGGGGCGGCCACGTCCCCTCGGCGGTGAATATCCCGCTGGGGGACGTCCGTGAACGTTCCGCGGAACTCCGCGGCGCGGATACGGTCTATGTCATCTGCCAGTCCGGCCGGCGCAGCGCATTCGCCTGCGACGCGCTGGAATCGCTGGGCGTGACCTCGGTGAACGTCACGGGCGGCACCACCGCGTGGATCGCTGCAGGCCTGCCGGTGCAGCAGTGACCACGGCGCGAGAGGTCCTCATCCACGCGTTCGACGAAGATCCGGCGGTCGTGGCGGGAGCGCTGAGGGTAGGACGAAACGCAGTCCAGGCGATGCCGGAGAGCATCGTCCAAGTCGTGGTTCAGGGCATCGCGGTCACCGGAATCGCGGTGGGCGGCGGGTTCGACGAGGACACCGCCGCGACACTCGCTCGAGGTGTCCGCATCGTGGCATGCGGAAACAGCATGCAACGGGCTCACCTCGAGTCCTCTCAGATGGCTCCCGGGGTGCAGATCGTGCCGTCCGCCGTCGCCCACCTCGCTGAACGCCAGTGGGCCGGCGCCGCGTACATTCGCGTCTGACGTGATCTTCGTCGTCATCGCCCTCGGACTGATCGTCGGCGCGATCCTGGGTCTAGTCGGTGCAGGCGGCGGAATCATCGCCGTTCCTGCTCTGGTCGGTATCGTCGGAGTTCCCGTCGCGGACGCGATGGCGACATCGCTTGTGATGGCCGTCGCCTCCGCCTCCACGGCCGTCCTTCCTCGGCTGCGCGGAGGCATCGACTGGCCGGTTGCCATGACTGTGGGCCTGGCAGGTGTTCCGGCCGCCTTGGCAGGCACCGCTCTGAACACGCTGCTCCCGCAGTCGGTTCTTCTCATCGTCTTCGGGCTGCTGATGGTAGCCGCCGGCATCCGGATGCTCCGGCCGTTGACCGCTCGCACCGAGGATCCTGAGCGACAGCGTGGGTGGCTCTTCCGCGCGCTGCTCATCGGGCTGGGCGTGGGCCTGCTCACCGGGCTACTCGGCGTCGGCGGTGGGTTCGTGATCGTGCCGGCACTGACCCTCATGTTGCAGATGCCGATGAAGCGCGCGATCGGCACCTCACTCATCATCATCGTGATCAATTCACTGGCCGCAGCGGCCGCCCACTTCAGCGTCGGAGGCCTGGACATCCCGCTGACCCTTGCCTTCACAATCCCCGCCATGATCGCCTCGCTCCTTGCGGCGCGACTTGCGGGGAGGCTGCCGGGAAGGGTCCTGCAGCTGAGCTTCGCGATCCTCGTCCTGTGTATCGCGGTGGTGACGATCATCACGACCGTCATACCGCTCGTCTGAGCCAGGCTCAGTCACGGAGAATCGAATGCTGCTCGCCTCGGGCTGGTGGCGTGTAGGTGCAGGTGTCGCCCGCGCATAGCTGTGGCTTGCGACGTGCGAAGCGCTGCGCGACGACGCATCCCAGGCAGATCCCGAAGGCCGTCTCCAGATACAGCAGCAGAAGACACATCCCACAGATCACCTGCGCGATGATCGCCGGAAGACCCAGCCACCCCAGGCTGAAGCATCCTGCCAGAGACATTCCGAAGCCCATCCGCCACGCAAGGAGCTTCGACCGCGCCTCCACCCACTCCGGGCGCTGCGGGCGAGTGATCAGCGCGCCCATCACGAGCGTCGGGGTGAAAGCCGTTCCTACGAACAATCGCACCATCATCTCGATGGCGAACACGATTCCGAAGACCCGCATCGGTTGCAGATCCCCGGTGATCACCCCCCACAGCCACGCTGCGAACCCGCCCAGGAAGAGGATCCCCGCCGACGCGCGCACCGCCCGTTCATTGACGACCGGCACATCGAGGCCCTCGACCCACTGACCGACGATGGGCTGTTCCTTCTCTGATGGAGGTAGCTGCATGCGCACAATAATACCCTAGGGGGTATGATAAGCTCGACTCCGATCTGACGAAAGGTAGAAGGAATGTGTGCTCGAGTGACGTGTGAACAATGCGGCAAAGCGACCTGGGAAGGCTGCGGTCAGCATGTGGAAGAAGCCCTCTACGGAGTCCCGGCTGATCAGCGATGCGAGGGTCACCCTTATGCCGCGGCGTAGCCTGCGAGCCATCACGATCGGAGCGGCCCTGGCCCTGGCCGTCGTGATGAGCGGCTGCACAGCCGCAACGCCCCCCTCGATCGCCATCGGAGAGGACACCGTCGTCGTCGATGTGCGCACACCGGCGGAATACGCCGGCGGCCATCTGGAGGGCGCCGTCAACATTGACCTCCAATCGGCGGAATTCGACGCGACCATTGCAGAGCTGGACCCCGACGACGAGTACGTCGTCTACTGCCAGTCCGGCAACCGCTCCGCACAGGCAGTCACCGCCATGGAAGCTGCGGGACTCGAAGTGCAGGATGCGGGCGGGATCTCCGAGGCCGAACAGGCCACCGGTCTCGCCATCGTCCAGTGACAACGGCCGAACTCATCGCCCATTGCCCGGATTGAAAGGACCACAATGACCACTCTTACCGTCACCGGCGACAACCTCCGCGACACCATCAGCGGCACCGACATCGTGATCCTCGATTTCTGGGCCGCATGGTGCGGCCCCTGCCGCGCCTTCGCGCCGGTCTTCGAGAAAGCCTCCGACACGCACCCGGACATCGCATTCGGCAAGATCGACACCGAAGCAGAACAGGAGCTCGCCGCCGGCTTTAAGATCCGGTCCATCCCGACCCTGATGGTGTTCCGGAGCGGCATCGGCGTGTTCTCTCAGCCCGGAGCACTCAACGGTGCGCAACTCGAACAGGTCATCACCGCCACCCGAGCACTGGACATGACGGAAGTGCGAGAGCAGCTCCGCCGCCAGTCCGAGTCTGCGGGGGCGACGTCATGAGCGTCGCTACCGCGTCCACCGACGAGTCGGCGATCCAGGACCCACACGCACAGAAGCGGATCTCGCACCGACTGCGTCGAGCCCGTGGACAGCTTGACGCCGTCATCGCAGCCGTAGACGCGAACGATCCATGTCGCGACGTCGTGATGCAACTCGCTGCCGTCACGAGTGCGCTCAACCGGGCCGGCTTCACCATCGTCTCCACGGCCATGAGGGAGTGCCTCGCAACGCCAGAAGGCAGCCGAACCGATACCGACCCCACACCCGAAGAGATCGAAAAGCTCTTCATGATGCTCGCCTGACTCAGGCACAAGAAGGAGAACCGAGATGTGCTACCAGAAGACGTGTAAGAAATGCGGCAAGGCGAGCTGGGGCGGTTGCGGACAGCACGTCGACCAGGTGATGCGCGGAATCCCGAGGTCGCAGCGCTGTGAGGGACACGCCAACGAGCCTTCAACAGGATTCTTCGCCCGACTCTTCGGGCGCTGACGCACTCATCCTCGCCCGGAGGCGATCAGCTTTCAGGCGAGGGTGAGGAAAAGCTTCTCGAGCTCGTCTTGCGTTACGGATTCGCTCTCCGGGTCGATGATGCAGTTCTGCATCGCGGTGGCGACAATGGCATAACCCGCGCGGTCCAGCGCCTTTGAGACAGCCGCGAGTTGGATCACGACATCACGGCACTCCGCCCCCGAATCCACCGCTTTCACGACAGCGGCGAGTTGACCTTGCGCGCGCCTCAGCCGGTTCACGATCTTGCGCTGCTTCGCCGCTAGCTCGACCGAGCGATCGCCAGTAGCATCCGCCTGCACCGGTTCTGTCATCTCGATTTCCTCCTGATACCTGCGCTCACGATGGTGTCGCTTGACTCCAATTCTCGCACGTCCGGTGATACCCCGCGGGGTAGCCGAAACAGAAGGTCACGCGAGACCCCGCATCATCCCTTGCCAGTACAGGACCGGCAACGCCCGGGTCTTTATCAACCAGTTCGCGTACGTCGGAACACGCGAGTCATGGTCCCAGGGCGGCAGGGTGGGAGTGGGCTTCAGGCTGTAATCGAACTCAGCAAGCATCATCTTGCCGTAGTCCGTGACGACAGGGCACGAACTGTAGCCGTGGTACTCGAGAGAATCGACGGCAAGATCTGCTCCCGCGGCATGCCGAAGAAGATTGTGTACGACAACCGGGGCTTGCTTGCGGATCGCAGCGCCCGTCTTGGAGGTCGGCAGATTGCTGGAATCGCCGAGGCCGAACACGTTCGGGAACCGCTTGTGCTGAAGCGTTGAGCTATCCACTTCCACGTACCCGGAGGCATCCGCCAAAGCGCTCGCCTTGATGAAGTCCGGCGCGGACTGCGGAGGGCAGAAGTGGAGGAAGTCATAGTCCATCGTCATATCACCCTCCCCGGTGTCGAACGTGGCGATCTTCTGGTCGGGATCCACCGAGACGAGGTTGTGGCTGACGACGGGCGTGATCGCCTTACGGCGCATCACCTCCTCGAGAGCAGGTCGGTAATACGGCGACCCGAAGATCACCGGCTTGCCCGTGACAAACCGCTGATCGATTCGATCGCGAACACCGCTTCGCCGCCAGTGGGAGTCCGCAAGATACGCAATCTTCTGCGGTGCGCCCCCGCACTTTATGGGCCCCTTCGGCTCCACGAAGAGGGCGGTACCCCCCTCGAACGAGCGAATATCGCGCCACGTTGCCGTCGCACCGTCACCGGTGTAATTGCTATAGAGGCCATTCCGCCCGACCCTACCTTCGACCCCATCGACCTTTGCATAGTCCAGCTGGTGCCCGGCAGCGACGACCAGGTAGTCGTAGCCGATGCGCTTCCCGGATTCAAGAATGACTGCGTCCGCTTCCGGCTCGAACGAGGCAACACGTTCACGAATCCATACAGCCGGCCGCGGAATCAGAGATGCCTCCGCGCGATCGAAATGCTTCTTGGGGAACACTCCCGCGGCGACCAGTGTCCACCCGGGTTGATAGGAGTGCTGCTCCGCCGGATCGATAATCGTTACGTCAGGGTTAGCAAGCTGTCGGCACAGCCGCGCTGCGACGTCGATGCCAGCAGTCCCTCCGCCGACAATCACGATCTTCGAACGAAGCGGATCTCTCCGACGTCTCTGCTCGGCCCAAGCAGCCGCAGAAACGCCTGCACCCACCCCCACAGCACCCATCAGCGCAGCTTTCCAAGTAGACATAGTTAGCTCCTTTGCTTGCTCCCACTCTGGAATATACCCGCCTGGGTATTGATTCGACACCTGGCAGATCGGATCCGGTCGGCCAAGGTCCCGAGATGCCCGATGACGCCGATCTTCGATCGCTCTGATCGAATGGCGCCCGGGGATCCCACCCGATAGGGAAGCTCCGGGAATTGCCCGCCCCGCCAACCGGCCAACCGGCCAACCGGCCGGAAAGTGTCACGCCAAAGCGGACCACGAGGGGACGGAAAGCCACGCTGTGCGTGACATCCAGTGTCATCTCACCGCATTCCCGACACTCGTCGACGTTCCCGACACCTGTCGGGCGAGCGCCGGCCGCCCTGCCGTTCACAAGTCCGGAGATTCGTGGCCATCATGGCGCGACCTCGGCGCGTCGCGGGGTCTGCTGGCCACCGTTCCGGAGTTGTGAACGCCGTGACCGGGCAGGGAGCGCTCCGGATTGCTCACCCTTGACGCAGCCGCCCTCTTCCGCCTGGTGCGTGAGACCGCCGAGTCGTCCACCTCGCGGGCGCTAAGGGTCAGGCGGCGCAGTCGATGCAGGTCGTGGCCATCGGCCGGGCTTCCAACCGGCCCGGGGCGATCACGTTCCCGCAGACGACGCAGATGCCGTAGGTCCCGGCATCCACGCGGGCGAGCGCGGCGTCGACCTCCGCCCGCTCGTCCTGCACCGAACGACGCAGTGCGTCGATGCGCTGCCACTCGCCGGAGAGGGTCGACCCCTCCGGATCGTGCTCGTCGTCGGCGGTCGCGTCGGCACGGTCGGAGAGCACCGACGCCTCGTCGGCGTCCAGCCGCGCCCACAACGCGTCGAGCTCCACCGCGCGGGCGCGAAGCCGGTCGACCGGGTCGGTCATCCTTGGTAGCCGATGAGCCAGGCCACCCCGAACCGGTCGCGCACCTGACCGTCATGGTCGCCCCAGGGTCGCAGCGCGAGTGGGTCGAGCACGTCGCCGCCCTCGGCGAGCGCCGCGAACCACTCCTCGAGCGTCGCCGGCTCGGCGGTGCCCAAGAGGGAGAACAGGATGCCGCGGAGCTCCAGAGTCGGCTCGCCGGGAGCGGCATCCGACGCGAACAGTTCGACGGGACCCTGCAGCATCCCGTGCGCGATGTGATCCGCGGGCCCGTCGTCGCGCCCGAGCTCGCCGAACGTCGCGAGGACGAGCTCGCCGCCGAACACCCCGCGGTAGAACTCGAGGGCGTCGCGTGCGGTGCCGTCGAAGGAGAGGTACGGAGTGAGTCCGGTCATGAGGGCGAGGATACGTCGCGGCGACGACATCCACGACCCCTCCTGTCAACCCCCGTGCGTCGCCGCCGACGGCAGCGAACAGTGGAGCTCATGACGAAGGAGGACGACATGACCACCCCGCAGACATCCCCCGACACGACGCCTGGCGTCGGGACCGAAGACGCCCCCGCCGCGACCGAGCCCGATACCGAGGAGCTGACCGAGCCGAGCACGGAGAAGGATCCCGGCGAAGAGCCGTTGGCGCCGCACCCGGACGAGCCGCTCGCCCCGAACCCCGACGAGCCGCTCGCCCCGAACCCGATCGAACCCACGCTGCCGCAGGCCGCCGAGCCCAGCCATCACGCCGTGGGCATCGGTGTGATCGACGACGAGGCCTGACCGGGCCCGTCCCGGCCTCCTCCATCTCACCGCGGGTGGAGGAGCTCGGGGCCGCCCGGCCGACGGCGGCCCGGCTAGACTGAGGCCGTCCCCGGCACCCGAGTCTTGGAGTCCCGCCGCGTGAGCACCCCCGCATCCGACAGCAAGGTCGCAGACACTGTCGAGAACGCCGTCCAGACGCCGGAGAAGGAGCAGCCGTACGCGGCACTCGGACTCAAGAGCGACGAGTACGACCAGATCAAGCAGATCCTCGGCCGCCGTCCCACCAGCGGCGAGCTGGCGATGTACTCGGTGATGTGGAGCGAGCACTGCTCCTACAAGTCGTCGAAGATCTATCTGCGCCGCTTCGGCCAGAAGGTCTCGGAGGAGATGAAGGCCCGCCTCATGGTCGGCATGGGCCAGAATGCGGGCGTCGTGGACGTCGGCGAGGGCTGGGCTGTCACGTTCAAGGTCGAGAGCCACAACCACCCCAGCTACATCGAGCCCTTCCAGGGCGCGGCGACCGGCGTGGGCGGCATCGTCCGCGACATCATCTCGATGGGTGCGCGCCCGGTGGCCGTCATGGACCAGCTGCGCTTCGGCGCCATCGACAATCCCGACACCGCCCGCGTCGTGCACGGCGTGGTCAGCGGCATCAGCTTCTACGCGAACTGCCTGGGCCTGCCGAACATCGGCGGCGAGACGGTGTTCGACTCCGTCTACCAGGGCAACCCGCTGGTCAACGCCCTCGCGGTGGGCGTCATGCGCCACGAAGACATCAAGCTCGCCAACGCCACCGGCGCCGGCAACAAGGTGGTGCTCTTCGGCGCCCGCACCGGCGGCGACGGCATCGGCGGCGCGTCGATCCTCGCCTCCGACACCTTCGCCGACGGCGGCCCCACCAAGCGTCCCGCGGTGCAGGTGGGCGACCCGTTCGCCGAGAAGGTGCTCATCGAGTGCTGCCTGGAGCTGTACCGCGACGAACTCGTCGAGGCGATCCAGGACCTGGGAGCTGCGGGCATCTCCTGCGCCACGAGCGAGCTGGCGGCCAACGGCGGTTCGGGCATGCGTGTCGACCTCGAGAACGTGCTGCTGCGCGACCCCACGCTCACGCCGGAGGAGATCCTCATGAGCGAGAGCCAGGAGCGCATGATGGCGATCGTCGCGCCCGAGAAGCTCGACGCGTTCCTCGCCGTCACCGGCAAGTGGGATGTCGAGACGAGCGTCCTCGGCGAGGTGACCGGCGACGGCCGGCTGCAGATCTTCTGGCACGGCGAGCAGATCGTCGACGTCGACCCCTCGACCGTGGCCGTCGACGGCCCCGTCTACGATCGCCCCGTCGCCTACCCGACATGGATCGACGCCCTGCGCGACGACTCGGCATCCGCCCTGCCCCGTACCGATGACGCCGAGACGCTGAAGGCGCAGTTCCTCGACCTGCTCGGCAGCCCGAACCTCGCCGACACCAGCTGGGTGACCAACCAGTACGACTACTACGTCATGGGAAACACCGCCCTCAGCTTCCCCGACGACGCCGGCATGATCCGCGTCGACGAGGAGAGCGGCCTCGGCTTCGCCATCGCCACCGACTGCAACGGGCGCTTCTGCCAGCTCGACCCCTACGCGGGCGCGCAGCTGGCCCTCGCCGAGGCGTACCGCAACGTCGCCGTCACCGGTGCGGTGCCCACCGCCGTCACCGACTGCCTCAACTTCGGCAGCCCGGAGAACCCCGAGGTGATGTGGCAGTTCGGTCAGGCGGTCGACGGTCTCGCCGACGCGTGCCTCGAGCTCGGCGTGCCGGTCACCGGCGGCAACGTCAGCTTCTACAACCAGACCGGCGACACCCCGATCTTCCCGACACCCGTCGTCGGCGTTCTGGGCATCATCGACGACGTCGCCCGTCGCATTCCGAGCGGCTGGCAGGATGCCGGCGAGAACATCTACCTGCTGGGCGTCACGGCCACCGAGCTGAGCGGCTCGGCGTGGGCAGAGACCGTGCACGGCCACCTCGGCGGACGCCCGCCGGCGGTCGACCTCGCCCAGGAGAAGCGTCTCGCGGAGCTCATCCACGCGGCATCCCAGCAGGAGCTGGTCTCCAGCGCCCACGACCTCTCGTCGGGCGGGCTCGCCCAGGCCCTGGCCGAGGCGGTGACGCGCTTCGGCGTCGGCGCCCGCGTCTGGCTGCGCGAGATCATGGAGCGCGACGGTGTGGATGCCGCGACCGCCCTGTTCAGCGAGTCCACCGGCCGCGTCATCGTCTCGGTGCCGCGCGAGGAGGACGTGAAGTTCCGCGGGCTGTGCGAGGGTCGGGGCTACCCGGTGCTGCGCATCGGCGTCACCGACGCCGCGACGGACGCGGCCGAGAACGCCCTGGAGGTGCAGGACGTGTTCACCCTGACCGTCTCCGAACTGCGCGCGCGGTCGCAGGCGACACTGCCGGCCGCGTTCGGGCCGACGGTGGTCGAGCCCGTAGGCTGAGCCGCATGAGCGAGCAGGACGAGTACGAGGGCATGAACGAGGCGCGCACGCGCCGCACCCGCATCATCGCCTGGGTCACGATCGTCGCCCTCATCCTCGTGGGCGGCGGCGCGACGGTGCTCGCGTTGCTCTTCGGCTGAGCCCCGCCACCAACTCCGCAGGAACGCACGTACTCCGCAGCGCAACGCCTGCGCACGTGCGGAGTTCGTCACCATCTGCGGAGTTCGTCACGGCTCACCCGGGCGGATGCCGCGGCATCCCTCTCTGCGAGCGCTCCCAGGCGGCCTGGCTAGGCTGAGGGCGTGGATCCGCTCTGGGCGACGATCGCCGAGTTCTGGTGGATCGGACCGGCGACGATCGGTACCGGCACCCTCGGCTGGCTCGGCCTGCGCCGCGAACGGCGCGAGCGCCGCCGGCGCATCGAGCTGGACGCGGCCCGACTCGAGCTGCGCACCGCGAAGCGCGATGCGGCGACAGCCCGTGCCGCGGTGCGGGTGGCGCGCGCAGAGCTCGATCGGCTGCAGGCTGAGCGCACCACCGGTCGGGCGAGCGCGGCAGAGGTCGCCGCGGCCCGTCGGGAGCTGGATCGCGCCACCGACGATGTCCGCGTGGCGGCCGCGACGGCCCGCTCGCGGCGTGCACACGTGTCGGCCGCTCGTGCGGCACTGCCGCCGGCGGGAGACGACGCGCACCTGCCACTCGCGCGCGTGATGGGCGCACACGACGAGATCATCGCGCGGTGGATGACGTACGAGACCGATCCGGCACGGCTCATCGCCTTCCCGGCGATGACCGATGCGCGCCAGCCCGCCACCGCCGCATTCCTCGCCGCCGATCAGGTGGCGCGCCAGCACCGCCCCGCCTCGGCGCACGCCCGTGTCGCACCCGCTCGCTTCACCGCGTACCGCGACGCGGTGGCGGCAGCCGGGCGCGCCTTCGCCGTGGCCGAGGCCGAGGCCTGGCGGCAGGCGCGCGCGGCGGGTGACGCACCCGCACGCCCCCAACCCGGAGATCCGGATGCCGCGAGCACCGGTGCCCCGGTGCGCGAGCAGTGGACGATCATCGCGCAGAGCCTGACGCAGACCGCGCTCGCGCGCGGCACCGAAGCGCTGGCCCGGGTGGTGGCGGCGCGCGCGTCGCCGGCGACGCGCACCACGGCATCCTCGGGCACGGCGACCGGAGCCGGCACCGCGAGCGGTCCGGATGCCGACGGTGATGACGGCCGTCACGTGTGGCCCGTCCCCGGGCGCCCGCGCGCGTAAGGTAAGCCCGTGGATCACTTCTGGACCTTCGCCGGCAGCTACTGGTGGCTGGTGTTTCCCCTTCTCGGCGTCGCCGGCGGCGTCGTGCGTCGCTGGGACGTGCTGGCGCAGCGCCGTCACGCGCGCCGGCTCGAGGTCATGCGGGCGAAGGCCGAACTGAAGTCCGTCACCGCGTCCACACGGGTCACCAGCGCCGGCGAACCACAACCGATCACGAAGCCGTCACCGCTGCCCGACCAGCTCGAGAAACTCTTCGCGGTGCACGACGACGTCACCGCGCGCTGGCTGGAGTACGAGCTCGACGTCGCTCGCATGATCGCCTTTCCCACCATGAGCGACGGGCGGCAGCCCCTGACCGCCGCGTTCCTGCGCGCCAAGAAGGTCGCCGACCGGCTGCGCCCGGCGTCGGCGGATGCGCGGGTCAGCGCGGAACAGGTCGCCGAGTACCGCGGCGCCGTCACCGATTACGAGGTCGCGTTCGATCTCGCCGAGCGTGACGCCCGGCGCGTGCGTGACTCCCAGTTCAGCGATGCCGAGCGCAAGCGTCTGGCCACGGCGCAGCAGCTGCTGGCCGTCGCGCTCGACCAGTCCGCGACCCCGGCGGAGCGTCAGGTCGCCTATCGCCGGGTGCGCGAGGAGGTCGACGGCCTGCTGGCGCTCTCCGACGAGGCCGTCGAGCGTCTCGAGACCAAGGTCGCCCTGCAGCTCGAGCGTCCACAGCCGACCCCCGACGACAAACGGGGCCCGGCAGACGCCGGACCCCGTTGCTGACCGCGATCGTCAGGACGTGAGGCTGTCGACCCACTCCTGGTTCTCGGTGATCCACTTCTTGATCACCGGCGCGTAGTCGTCACCGCTGTACTCGTTGAACATCGCGTTCTCGAGCGAGGCGAGCGTGTCGGTGGGCATCGTGAAGTTCGAGATCCAGCCGTGCACCTCGGGGTGGTCCTTCGCGAACGACGTCGCGGCCACCGAGTGGATACTCTCGGCATCCCCCAGCAGGCCCTTCGGGTCGGCGAGGTCCTTCACCGGGAACGCGTTGTACGCCCAGTGCGGCCGCCACAGCGTCACCGCGATGTTCTGCCCGGCATCCGTCGCCTTCTTGAGCTCGGCGAGCATGGCCGGCGTGGACGACTCCACGAGTTCCATCCCTTCGAGCCCGTAGCCGGGAACGACATCGTCGCCGGTGATGCGCATGAGCCCCGAGCCCGGTTCGATGCCGACGATGCGACCGCCGAACTGGTCGGATGCCGCGGCCAGCTGATCGAGCGAGTCGATCGGCGCGTCGGCGTTGACGGCGACGGTGAGTCGCGCGTCGTCGTTCCAGGCCCCGAGGTCATCGACCTTGTCGCCGTAGCGCTCCATGTAGTCGGCGTGCGTGGTGGGCAGCCAGGTGTCCAGCACGAGGTCGAAGTCGCCGCGAGCGAGGCCCTGGTAGACGGGCGCGACGTCGGCGAACGTGAGCTTCACGTCATAGCCCTTGTCCTCGAGGATCGACTGCCACAGGTACGACGCGGCGATGCCCTCGTCCCACCCGTTGAACACGGCGATCTCGATCGACTTCGCGTCGGAACCGCCCGCGCCTCCCGTGCCGCCGGCGCAGCCGCTCAGGGTGAGCGCTGCGGCGGCGCTCAGGGCGATACCGCCCAGGATGCTCTTGGTCTTGTTCATGCTGACGTCCTCTCCATCCGCGTGCTGTCCGCGGATCGGTCGGTGTCAGCCGCGGACTCTCCGCGGCTGGGGCGGGCCGTCGACCCGCCGTTGCGGGTGCGGCCCGCCGCACCCGCCCGGCGCGGGGCACGAGGCCGGCCCAGCACCGAAGTCAGACGGTCGAGGATCATCGCGATCATGACGACCGACAGGCCGGCTTCGAAGCCCAGGCCCACGTTGATGCGCCCGATGGCGCGAACGATCTCGCCGCCGAGGCCGCCGGCGCCGACCATGCCCGCGATGACGACCATCGAGAGACTGAGCATGATCACCTGGTTGACGCCAGCCATGATCGACGGCAGCGCCAGCGGGATCTGAATCTGCCGCAGCACACGCGCCGGCGAAGCCCCGAACGCGTACCCCGCCTCCACGACCTCGCTGTCGACGCCCCGGATGCCGAGTTCGGTCAGCCGCACGCCGGGGGCGATCGCGAAGAGGATCGTCGCGATCATGCCCGGCACCGCCCCGACGCCGAAGAAGATGATCGCGGGGATGAGGTAGACGAAGGCGGGCATCGTCTGCAGGAAGTCGAGCACGGGCCGCGCGATGCGCGAGACGGCGTCGCTGCGGGCGGCCCAGATGCCGACGGGGATCGCGATCACGATCGCGACGAGCGCCGCGACGATGACCAGGGCGAGGGTGTCCATCGCGTTGTCCCACTGATCGACGCCCACGATCACGAGCAGGCCGAGGGCGGTGCCCAGCGCCAGGCGCCAGCCGCTCACGGCGAACGCCGCCGCGGCGAGCACGACGATCACCCAGAACGGGGGCGCCATGAGCACGGCATCCACCCCGTCGTAGACCGCTCCGAGCACGAATGCCGCGGCGTCGAAGAATCCGCGCAGCGCGTCACTCAGGGCGTCGACGATGGCCTCGGCCCACTGCCCGATGGGAATACGGAACCCCTCCATCAGCGCCCCCCTTCCGCTGCGGCGTCGACGAGCGGCGTGAACTCCGCGACCATCTCCAGCGGCGTCTGCACGACGGGCATCTCCCGCGTGGTGGGCGGGACGTTGCCGAGCGCCGCGAGCAGCGTGATGCGCGGGATCACCCCGCGCAGCCGGCCGTGCTCGTCGACGACGGCGAGCGGCACGGTGGCCTCGACCGCGGCTTCGACGATGTCGGTCAGCAGGTCGTCTGGCCCCACGGTCGGCACGTGCCGATCGACGATGCGGCGAAGGTCGGTCTCACCCGCCTTCACGGCGCGGATGACCGCGCGGTCGGTCACGACGCCGACCAGGCGCCGGTTCTCGATGGCGAACACGGCGCCGGCCTGGTTCTCGCGCATCGCGCGCAGAGCCCCGCGCACGCCCGCGGTGATCGGGGTGGACAGGGTGGGCGGCTCCATGACGGCGGATGCCGTGAGCACCCGGGCCCGGTCGACGTCCTGCACGAACTGGGCGACGTAGTCGTTCGCCGGGTCGGTGAGGATCTCCTCGGGCGTGCCGTTTTGCGGCTCATCGCAATTGAGGGTGTAGCAGTGGCCTGAAGCCGCCGGCTTCGAGCAGTGATCTGGCGATGTAGTTGGTGAGGTTGCGGAAGCCGAGGGC
>NZ_MEEL01000049.1:0-37307 GCF_001724435.1 Microbacterium sp. SCN 69-37 | reverse complement strand
GGCTCCATCACGGCCCACACCTCGTCAGAGATCTCCTGTCGCGTCACCGTTCAAGACTCACCCACCGAGGAGCGGAACCTCTTGATCAACACGCCCTAGAGCCAGACGCGCCGAACGGCGACGTCGCCGTGCTTCGGCGTTACCTGGTCGATCACGGGCTCCTTCGCCGCACGGCATCCGGGTCCGAACACGTGCGAACGCACGAGTAGCGTGGAGGGGTGACTACGACCCGCCCCTCTCCTGCGTCAGCCGGACCGGACTACCGGGCATGGATCATCTGGGGAGTCGGTGTCGCTGCCTACATGCTCGCGGTGATCAATCGCAGCTCGCTCTCGGCCGTGGGGGTCGATACCGCCCAGCGCTTCGGAGCGGATGCCGCGACGCTGTCGATGTTCGCCGTCGTCCAGCTGGCCGTCTACGGCGGCATGCAGATTCCGATCGGGCTCTTCCTCGACCGCTACGGCGCCCGCCCCATCATGACCATCGGGATGCTGCTGATGGCAGCCGGGCAGCTCACCCTCGCCTTCTCCCCCAGCGTCGGCGTCGCGATCTTCGCCCGCATGCTGCTGGGTGCCGGGGACGCCGCGGTCTTCCCCGGCGTGCTCCGTCTGGTCGCCGTGTGGTTCCCCGCGCAGCGCGGTCCGCTGATGAGTCAGCTGACGGGTCTCGTCGGCCAAGCCGGACAGCTCCTGGCGCTGGCCCCGCTCGCGGCGATGCTCCATGCGACCAGCTGGGAGATCGTGTTCGGCGGCATCGCCGGACTCTGTGTGTTGTTCGGCATCCTGGTGTGGGCGGTGATCCGCAACCACCCGCCCCAGCTGCGAGCGGACGTCTCCGTCGACACGAACACCGGCGCGATCCGGGTCGTGCGTTCGTCGATGGACACCGGCGTCGGCATCCGCGCCGCCTGGGCGCACCCGGGAACCCGCCTCGCGTTCTGGTCGCACTTCACGGCGCCGTTCGCCGGCACCGCGTTCGTGCTGCTCTGGGGAACGCCGTTCCTCACCGCCGGCGAGGGACTCAGCCTCGCGCAAGCCGCGGGCGTGCTGTCGACCTATGTCGTGGTGGGAATGGCCCTCGGACCGGTCATGGGCGACATCTCTCGCCGCATTCCCCACCTGCGCTCGCGGGCGCTGGTGCTTCCGGCCGTGGGCACCCAGTTCGTCGCGTGGACAGTGGTGATCGCGTGGCCCGGGCCTGCGCCGCTGTGGCTGCTGTACGGGCTCGCCGTGTCGCTGGCGATGGGTGGACCCGCCTCGATGATCGCTTTCGATCACGCGCGCACCCACAACCCCGCCCACCGCCTGAGCACCGCGACGGGAATCACGAACGTCGGCGGCTTCCTCGCCGCGCTGGTCGCGATCTTCGCGATCGGGATCGCCCTCGACCTACAGGGCGCCGGCACGCCGGAGACCTACCGACTCGATGCGTTTCGGTTGGCGTTCCTCGCACAGGTTCCGCTCTGGGCGCTCGGCTGGACATTCATCGTGATCGAGCGGCGCAAGACGCGGGTCCTGCTGGGGATGGACCCGCCGCGCCGACCGCGCGCCGAGTGATCGGCGTGCGCGGCCGGCGCGCGGGAATCAGACCGTTCCGTCGCCCGAGGTGCGGGACTCGGTCTGCGTGATCCGCTCGCCCACACCGGGCTCGACGGTCCGCGTGACCTGCTGCGTGGAGCGACGTCGCAGCATGAGGACGAGTCCGATGACGAAGATGAGCACGCCCGCGCCCATCAGGATGTAGCCGATCATGTCGAGGTTCACGTAGGGGACGTCGACGTTGACGGCGAACACGAGGATCGCTCCGATGACGAACAGTGCGATTCCGGCTCCGATGCTCATGAGTGCGTCTCCTTGTTCGGGGATGGGACGTCCTCATGGTGGCGGAACCCACGACGCTCGCCCATGCCCTTGACAGGCTCGGCTCCCGACGGCTAGTGAGGCTCCACCAGGCTCCAGGTCCCGCCGAACTTCGGCTCCCGGCCGTCGCCCGACGAGGTGCCGGTCAGGCGCCGGCGCACCCACGGACCCAGGTGTTCGCGCAGGTACTCGCGCTCCGCCAGGCGCACGGCATCCGGCAGCTCCGGCATGGCCCACCAGCCGTCGGGGACCGTCTCCCCGATGGCTTCCAGGACGCGGGCGGCGACACGGTGGTGACCACGACTGTTCATATGCAGGCGATCCTGAGACCAGAACGATGGATCCGACAGCTCGGCATCCGGCCAGTTCAGCGCGCGGATGACATCGGGGCGTTCGCCGACGCGCTGCACGACGGCATCCGACATGAGATCGCCGCGCCGCTGGATGAGCCGGTTCATCGGCAGCTGCGCCGAAGGATTGGCGCCCGACAGCAGAATCAGTGTGACGCCTTCCTCATCGCACCGCCGGAGTACCTGGCTGAACGCATCGGCGATGTGGCCGATCGACGTGCGCGGTCGCAGCATGTCGTTGCCGCCACCGTTGAACGACAGGTGGGTGGGCTTGAGTGCGAGAGCAGGCTCGAGCTGCTGGGCGACGATCGGCCAGATGAGCTTGCCGCGGATCGCAAGGTTGGCGTACTGGATGGGTTCGCCGCGGGAGTGCGCCCATCCCTGCGCGGTGAGATCGGCCCACCCGCGCACGCGGCCGTCGGGCAGCTCATCGCCGACACCCTCCGTGAACGAGTCGCCGATCGCCACGAATCGCACATCTGCCATCCGTTCAGCCTACGCCGCGACCCACCCGGGGTTCATCGGTCCGCTCTGGTCGCGTCGGGAGCGCGAAAGTGGCAGAAGAGGACGGATGACAGTGGATGCCGCGGCCTCAGCGGTCGTCGAGTGCCGCCCCGCGATGGTCGGCGAGGGCCCACGCGGCCGTCGCCGCGAGCACGAAGAACGTGGCGAACACGACGAAAAGCAGCGGTGCGCCACCGGCGGCGAGCAGGAGCGGCACGCTCAGCGGCGCCACGATGGACGCGATACGGCCGACGCCCGCGGCCCATCCGGCTCCGGTGGCACGCAGCGACGTGGGGTAGTTCTCCGGGGTCACGGCATACAGTGCGCCCCACGCGCCGAGGTTGAAGAACGATAGCGCCATCCCGGCCGCGATGATCACGTCTTCCGTCGATGCGGTGCCGAAGAACAGCGCGGCGACCGCGGATCCCGCCAGAAAGACCGACAACGTCACGCGCCGCCCCCATACCTCGATGAGCCAGGCCGCCACGGCGTAGCCCGGCAACTGTGCGAGCGTGATGATCAGGGTGAAGCCGAACGATTTCACCAGCCCGTACCCCTGCGCGAAGAGGATCGTCGGCATCCAGATGAACGCGCCGTAATACGAGAAGTTGACGCAGAACCAGACGATCCACAGCGCCCCCGTGCGCACGCGGAACTCGCCCGACCACAGTGCGCGCAGGCCGCGGTCCGCCAGCTGTGCGCCGGCCGCGGTGCCCACCGGGGCATGGCGACGAGGCGTTCCCTGCAGCGCCGGCGACGACTCGAACGTGCGGGTGACCGCGTCGGCCTCGCGGTGGCGTCCGCGTCGCGCGAGCCATCGCGGCGACTCCGGCAGCGACCAGCGGACGATGAGCGCGTAGATCGCGGGGATCGCCCCCAGCGCGAAGGCCCAGCGCCATCCGTCGGCGGATGCCGGGATCACGAAGAAGCCGATCAGCGCCGCCGCCGTCCATCCCAGGGCCCAGAACGCCTCGAGGATGACGATGAGTCGCCCGCGCATGCGTGCCGGGGCGATCTCGCTGACGTAGGTGCTCGCCACCGGCAGCTCGGCTCCCAGACCGAGCCCGACGATGACGCGCAGCGCGATGAGCGCCGCAAGTCCCCCGGCCAGGGCGCTCGCCCCGGTCGCCAGACCGTAGACGAGCAGCGTGACCGCGAACACCGAGCGGCGGCCGAAACGGTCCGCCAGGAGGCCGCCCAGGCTCGCGCCCACCGCCATGCCGACGAAACCGGCCGACGCGATCCACGACGCCTGCTCGCCGGTCAACGACCACTGTGCGATCAACGCGGTCAGCACGAATGAGACGAGCCCGACGTCCATCGCGTCGAGCGCCCAGCCGAGACCCGAACCGGTCAAGACCCGCAGGTGCCGGCGGGTGAACGCGAGAGCGTCCAGCCGCTCCCCCACGTCGGTGCCGGTCAGCGTCGGCGCAGAGGGAGAGGCAGCGGCATCCGTCATGCCTGAATGCTACTCAGGATGTCGAGAGCATCTCCGACACCAGCGGCGCGACCTTCGTGCCGTACAGCTCGATCGAGCGCATGAGCTTCGCGTGCGAGAGGGTGCCGTTGGCGTACTTGAGGTCGAAGCGCGTCGCCCCGAGGGTCTTCATTGTGGCCGCGATCTTTCGAGCGACGGTCTCCGGCGATCCCGCGTAGACGGCGCCCTCCGGGCCGATGTCATGTTGGAACTGCAGCCGGCTGTACGGCGGCCACCCGCGCTCGGCGCCGATCGCGTTGCGGTTGGCCTCCATCGCCGGGTACAGCTCCTCCCACGCCTGAGCGTCACTGTCCGCAACGTGGCCGGGTGAGTGCACGCCGACGGGCATCGCCTCGCTGTGCCCGAACGACGCGAGCGAGCGGTGGTAGAGGTCGACGTAGGGGCGGAAGCGATCGGCCGAGCCGCCGATGATGGCCAACATGAGCCCGTAGCCGTAGCGGGCCGTGCGCACGACGGACTCCGGGGAGCCACCGACGCCGACCCACGCGCGAATGCCGTTCTCGGTCTTCGGGAACACGTCGGCATTGGTCAGCGCCGCCCGGGTCGTGCCCTCCCAGGTCACGGGCTTCTCGGTGAGCAACTGTGAGAAGAGGTCGAGCTTCTCCTCGAAGAGCACCTCGTAGTCGCCCAGGTCATAGCCGAACAGCGGGAAGGACTCGATGAACGAACCCCGGCCGAGAATCACCTCGGCGCGACCCGACGACAGCGCGTCCAGCGTCGCGAAGCGTTCGTACACGCGCACCGGGTCATCACTGGAGAGGACGGTGACGGCCGTACCGAGGTGGATCCTCTCGGTACGGGCCGCCGCCGCAGCCAGCACCAGTTCCGGACTGGACACCGCGAATTCGTGGCGGTGGTGCTCCCCTACCCCGAAGAAGGAGAGCCCCACCTGGTCGGCGAGCACCGCCTGATCCACGATGTCGCGGATCGTCTGGGCGTCGCTCAGGCGCTCGCCGTCCTCGCCCACGGTGACGTCGCCGAAGGTGTCCAGTCCCAGTTCTACATTCATACGAATGAGAACCCTCCCTGTGCCGTGATCATTCCGTGCGGAGATTCTCGGCCGGATCAGCCCTGTGCGAGGGCCATGCGCAGCGTATCGAGACCGACCCCACCGAGACGCAGCGCGCGCATGTGGAAGCGCTTGATGTCGAAGTCGGCGCCCTCGCGATCGGCGGTCTCGTCGCGGATCTGTTCCCAGATGCGCTGGCCGACCTTGTAGGACGGTGCCTGCCCCGGCCAGCCGAGGTAGCGGTTGACCTCGAACTGGATGAACTCGTCCGACATGTTGACGTTTCGACGCATGAACTCAAGGGCGAAGTCGGCGTCCCAGATGCCCTCGCCGTCGGGTCGGGGCTTGCCCAGGTGCACGCCGATGTCGAGGACGACGCGAGCGGCGCGCATGCGCTGACCGTCGAGCATGCCGAGCCGATCGGCCGGGTCGTCGAGGTAGCCCAGCTGCTCCATCAAGCGCTCGGCGTAAAGGGCCCAGCCCTCCGCGTGTCCGCTGGAGCCGGCAAGCAGACGCCGCCAGGAGTTGAGCTCCGCGCGGTTGTAGACCGCCTGGGCGATCTGCAGGTGGTGGCCGGGAACGCCCTCGTGGTAGACCGTGGTCAGCTCGCGCCAGGTGTCGAAGGAGTCGACGCCCTCGGGCACCGACCACCACATCCGGCCGGGACGCGAGAAGTCGTCGGTCGGTCCGGTGTAGTAGATGCCGCCTTCGTTGGTCGGCGCGATCATGCACTCGAGCCGACGGATCTCCTCCGGGATGTCGAAGTGCGTCTTGCCGAGCTCCTCGACGGCACGATCGCTCGTGGCCTGCATCCACTCCTGAAGGGCCCGCGTGCCGCGCAGCTTGCGCGCCTCGTCATTCTCGAGGAAAGCCACGGCCTCTTCGACGGTCGCGCCCGGCAGAATCTCGTTGGCGATCGACTCCTGCTCCGCCACCATGCGGGCGAGCTCCTCGAGACCCCACTCGTAGGTCTCGTCGAGGTCGATCACGGCCCCGAGGAAGCCGCGCGAGTGCAGCGCGTACAGCTCGCGTCCGACCGCATCGTTCTCGGATGCCGCGGGCGCCAGCTCGGTGCGCAGGAAGTTCGCGAGTTCGTCGTACGCGACGCGGGCGGCGCCCGCGTGGCCGGAGAGGGTCTTCGCGAGAGAGGCGGGGAGCTGTCCCTGCGCCGGGACCGCGTCAGCCGCGAACGTCGCGAAGAAGCCGTTGTCGGCGGTATAGCGGGCGATCTGGCCCACGACCTCCGTGACCTGACGGCGGGCGGGAACGACGCCCGTCGCGATGCCCTCGCGCAGTGTTTCGATGTACCCGCCGATCGCGTCGGGGATGGCCGACAGTCGCGCAGCGATCACCGACCAGTCCTCGACCGTGTCGGTGGGCATCAGGTCGAACACGTTGCGCAGCTCCTGCGCGGGCGAGGCGATCACGTTGAGGTCGCGCAGGTGCGCACCGGCCTCGTGCAGCGCGAGCGAGAGCTCGAGGTCGCCGGCGAGATCGGCCTTGGTGACCACGTCCACGTCGTCGACCGGCTCGGCCGCCTGCAAGGCCGACAGCGTGGCACGCGTGGCGTCGATGCGCGCCGCCGTGCCCGCGGGTGAGAGGTCATCGAGACGGCCGTTGTGCTCGAAGCGTCCGATGTAGGTGGCCAGTCCCGGAGAAAGCTCGGCAGAGGTGTCGACCCATGCCTCGGCGATCGCGTCGATCGGCGTGGGGGTACGTGGGGAGTCATTCATTCTTCGAGCCTAATCCCGACGCGGCACTGGCGTGGGTTCGGATGCCGGGGCGGACGGCACGCGATCTCAGCCGTGCTCCCCCGCGGCCTGCGATCCTCCTCGGGCGAGCTCAGTGGCCGGCGACGTCCCAATTCTCCCCGCGACCGATCTGTACGTCCAGGGGCACGGACAGCTCTGCGGCATCACCCATGCGGTCGTGGACGATCTTCTCGACCGTGTCCCACTCCCCCGGTGCCACCTCCACCACGAGCTCGTCGTGGATCTGGAGCAGCACCCGAGACGCGACACCCTGAGCGCGGAACTCGTCGTGGATGCGGAAGAGGGCGATCTTCATGATGTCGGCCGCGCTGCCCTGGATCGGGGCGTTCAGCGCCGCGCGCTCCGCATTCTCACGCAGCACGCGGTTGGGGCTCGCGAGATCGGGGAAGGGACGGCGGCGTCCGAAGATCGTCTCCGTGTAGCCGTCGATACGGGCCTGCTCGACGGAGGAGCGCAGGTAGTCGCGCACCGCGCCGAAGCGGGCGAAGTACTCGGTCATCAGCAGCTTCGCCTCGGACTGATCGATGCGCAGCTGCTTCGACAGACCGAACGCGCTGAGGCCGTACACGAGGCCGTAGCTCATCGCCTTGACCTTCGTGCGCATGGCCGGGGTCACGTCGGCCGGCTCGACGCCGAACACCCGTGCGCCGACGAACCGGTGCAGGTCTTCGCCCGAGTTGAAGGCCTCGATGAGACCCTCGTCGCCGGACAGATGCGCCATGATGCGCATCTCGATCTGCGAGTAGTCCGCCGTCAGCAGGGTCTCGTAGCCCTCGCCGACCTCGAACGCGGCGCGGATGCGCCGAGACTCCTCCGTGCGGATCGGGATGTTCTGCAGGTTCGGGTCGGTGCTCGACAGACGCCCCGTCTGGCTGCCCGTCTGCACGTACGTCGTATGGATGCGGCCGTCGGAGCCGGCGGCGCGATCATTGCCGATCGACGCATCGAGCGACTCGATGATCTGTCGGAGTTTGGTCGCCTCGCGATGCTGCAGGAGAAGATCGAGGAAGGGGTGCGGATTCGACTCCTGCAGGTCGGCGAGCACCGCGGCATCCGTAGAGTAGCCCGTCTTCGTCTTGCGGGTCTTTGGCAGCTCGAGCTGCTCGAACAGCACGTCCTGCAGCTGCTTGGGCGAACCCAGGTTCACCTCCCGACCGATCTCGGCGTAGGCGAGCTGGGCAACGGCCTCGGCGCGCGCGCCCAGCTCCGCAGAGAACCCCGAGAGCTTCTCGTGCGAGACGGCGACGCCGGCCACTTCCATGTCGGCCAGGGTGTCGAGAGTGGGCAGTTCGATCTCGGTCATCACACGGGCGACCGACGCGGGCATCTGGGCCCGCATGGCGTCGGCGACGCGCAGTGCGTACCACGACAGTTGACCCGGGGTGGCGCCTTCGGTCTCGGGTACCAGCTGCGTCGGATCGGCCTCGGGCAGCTTCTCGTCGAGATAGCGGTCGACGAGGTCACCGAGCCCCTTGTCGGGAAAGCTGGGGCGCAGCAGCCACCCGGCGAGGATCGGGTCGAAAACCAGGCCCCGCAGTCGCACTCCGGCACGTCGGAGGGCCTTCACCTGCGCCTTGGCATCGGCGATGACCTTCGGCGCATCACTGCTCAACCAGGGCCCGAGAGTTGCGGAAACGTCCGTCGACCAGGTCGTCTCGATGGCCTCATCGCCGGTGGCGAGGCCCAGTCGTGCGGGAAGGCCGCCCTCCGTCGTGAGCATGAGCGCCACCTCCTCGGCGTCGTCGGCCGCCGTGCGGGCGGCGACCCATGCCTCGAGCGCGGCGGCGTCGACCTCGACGGGCTTGGGCGCTGCGACCGTGTTCGCCGCGTGGTCGGCGCCGTCGTCGAGGTCGGCGCCGACGGCCTCGAAAACGCGCGGCAGAAGGGTGCGGAACTCCAGTCGGGCGAAGATGTCGCGGACAGCCTGCGCATCGATCGGCCGGACCGCGAGGTCGACCGGTCCGACGCCGAGCTCGACATCGCGCAGCAGGGCGTTCAGGTTCCTGTTGCGCCGCACGTCGTCGAGGTGATCGCGCAGATTGCCCCCCACGACTCCGGTGATCTTGTCGGCGTTCTCGAGCAGAGAGTCCAGACTCCCCCACTGTGTGAGCCACTTGACGGCGGTCTTCTCGCCCACTTTCGGCACCCCGGGCAGGTTGTCGCTGGTCTCGCCCACGAGCGCGGCGATGTCGGGGTAGTTGGCGGGCGGCAGGCCGTACTTCTCGACGACGGCATCCGGCGTGTAGCGCTTGAGCTGCGACACACCCTGCACGCTGGGGTAGAGCAGCGTCACGTCGTCGGTGACGAGTTGGATGGTGTCACGGTCGCCGGAGCAGACGAGCACGTCATAGCCTTCGGCCGCACCCTGCGTGGCGAGGGTCGCGAGGATGTCGTCGGCCTCGATGCCCTCCTTCGTGAGCACCGTCACGTTCATCGCGGCGAGGCACTCCTGCAGCAGGGGGATCTGGCCCTTGAACTCCGCCGGCGACTCGGAGCGATTCGCCTTGTACTCGGGGTACTTGTCGGTACGGAACGAGTGACGGGAGGTGTCGAACGCGACGGCGAGATGCGTCGGCTGCTCCGCCTTGACGAGGTTGACGAACATCGACAGGAAGCCGTAGATGCCGTTCGTGTGCTGACCGTCGCGCGTCGTGAAGTTGTCCACCGGAAGGGCGAAGAAGGCGCGGTAGGCCAGCGAATGGCCGTCCACGACGAGGAGAGTAGGCTTTGCGGAGTCCGTCACCCTGCAACTCTAGACGCGGGGGCGGACACCGGAACTTTCAACCCGATCACTTCCGAAGGTGGACGATGACCGCTGAGAACTCCCCTGTCGACGACGGCATGGATTGGGCGCGTCAGCGCGGCATGGGCGCCCTCGCCGAGAAGATGGGCATCGAGTTCACGGAGTTCAGCATCGAGCGCTCTGTCGCGACCATGCCCGTTGAGGGCAACACGCAGCCGGTCGGACTGCTGCACGGCGGTGCGTACGTCGTTCTCGGGGAGTCCCTCGGCTCGATGGCCGCCAACCTGCACGCGGGGCCCGGGCGACTCGCCGTCGGCGTCGACATCAACGCGACCCACACGCGATCCGCCACGAGCGGCGTCGTCACCGGGGTCTGCACGCCGGTTCATCTCGGCCGTAGCCTCACGGTCCACGAGATCGTCGTGACCGACGATCAGGGGCGGCGCTGCTCGACGATCCGCATCACGAACATGATCAGGGAGCGCTCGGCATCCTGAGCCGGCGCCCCCGCACGAGGTGGCGGCTCAGCCCTTCTTGGGCGAGAGCTGCTCGATGATCGCCTTGGCGACGTCCTGCATCGTCAGTCGGCGGTCCATCGACGCCTTCTGGATCCAGCGGAACGCCTCGGGCTCGCTCAGGCCCATCTTCTCGTTGAGCAGGCCCTTGGCGCGGTCGACGAGCTTACGGGTCTCGAAGCGCTCGACCATGTCGGCCACCTCGGCCTCGAGCGTGATGATCTGCTCGTAGCGCGCGAGGGCGATCTCGATCGCCGGCAGCAGGTCGTTGGGGGTGAACGGCTTGACCACGTAGGCCAGGGCGCCGGCCTCGCTGGCCCGCTCGACGAGCTCCTTCTGGCTGAACGCAGTCAGCAGCACGACGGGGGCGACGTGGTTCTTGCTGAGCTTCTCGGCGGCGCTGATGCCGTCCAGGACGGGCATCTTCACGTCCATGATGACGAGGTCCGGGCGCAGCTCGGTCGCCAGCTGCACGGCGGTCTCCCCGTCGCCGGCCTCCCCCACGACGTCGAAGCCGTTGTCGCGGAGGATCTCGACGATGTCGAGGCGGATCAGCGATTCGTCCTCGGCGACGACGACGCGTCGCGGGGAGGATGCCGTGGGAGTCGTGCTCGGTTCCTGCTCAGTCACCTTTGAATCCTACGGTATGGTCAATCCCGGACGTGCGCTGATGAACGTCCGCGTGCGCCGGTGTGGCGGAATGGCAGACGCGACCGACTCAAACTCGGTTGTCTTCGGACGTGTGGGTTCGACTCCCACCACCGGCACGGAAGATGCGGTGCCCATGGGCGCCGCATCTTGCGTTGCGGTGGTGTCGTGGTGGGACGCGCGTGTGGGTGGGCCCACGCGGCCGGAGGCTCCGCGCGCCGCGGAGCGGCGTGTGGAGGGGCCGTGGGGACGACCCCCCCACCGGCGCGCAACGCAGAGGGCGGATGCCGGCGATCCCGGCATCCGCCCTCTGGTGTCTCTGCGACCTACTTCTCCGACTGGTAGATCGGCGCCTTGCCGTGAACGGCGTCGCCGATCCGGTGCACCCGGATGTCGTTGGTCGAGCCGATGATTCCGGGAGGGGAACCGGAGATCACGACGACCTTGTCCCCTTCGGTGGCGAGGCCCTGGCCGAGGAAGAACTCGTCGACCTGCATGAACATCATGTCGGTGTGCGCGACGTGCTCCACGAGCGTCGACTGCACGCCCCACGTCAGCGCCATGCGGCGGCGGATGGCCGGGTCGACGGCGAAAGCCATCATCGGGATGCCGGGGCGCAGGCGCGACATGCGGCGCGCGGTGTCGCCGGACTCCGTGAAGATGGCGATGTACTTCGCCTCGATGAACTCCGCCACCTCGTTCGCGGCGAGGGTCAGGATGCCGCCCTGCGTGCGGGGCTTGGCGCTGAAGGGACGGATCCGCTCGAGACCGTGCTCCTCGGTCGACTCGACGATGCGGGCCATGGTCTGCACCGTCACGACCGGGTAGTCGCCGACGCTGGTCTCACCGGAGAGCATGACGGCGTCCGCGCCGTCGAGGACGGCGTTGGCGACGTCGGAGGCCTCGGCGCGCGTGGGCACCGGGGCGTGGGTCATCGACTCGAGCATCTGCGTCGCGACGATGACGGGCTTCGCCATCCGGCGGCACATCTCGACAGCGCGCTTCTGCACGACCGGCACGGCCTCCAGCGGAAGCTCGACCGCGAGGTCACCGCGGGCGACCATGATGCCGTCGAACGCGTCGATGATCTCCTCGAGATTGTCCACCGCCTGCGGCTTCTCGATCTTGGCGATCACGGGGACCTTGCGTCCCTCCTCCGCCATGATCTCGTGCACGCGGGTGATGTCGGCGGCGTCGCGCACGAACGACAGCGCGATGAGGTCGGCGCCGGCCTGGAGACCCCAGCGCAGGTCCGACTCGTCCTTCTCGGAGAGAGCCGGGACGCTGACGGCGACGCCCGGAAGGTTGATGCCCTTGTTGTTGGAGACGGTGCCCGCCACGATGACCTTGGTCGTGACGACGGGGCCGTCGACGCTCTCCACCTGGACGCGCACCTTGCCGTCGTCGATGAGGAGGAAGTCACCGGGCTTCACGTCGCCGGCGAGGCCCTTGAAGGTGGTGCCGACGAGGTCGCGCGTGCCGACGACGTCCTCCGTGGTGATGCGGAACGTGTCGCCGACAGCGAGGTCGTGAGGTCCGTCGCTGAACTTGCCGAGGCGGATCTTTGGGCCCTGCAGGTCGACGAGGATGGCGACGGCGCGGCCCGCGTCGTCGGCGGCCTTGCGCACGTTCGCGAAGCGGACTTCGTGCTCGGCGTACGAGCCGTGGCTCAGGTTCATTCGGGTGACGTCCACGCCCGCATCGATGATCGCGCGGATCATCTCATACGATTCGGTGGCCGGACCCAGGGTTGCGACGATCTTCGCGCGTCTCACTGAAGACTCTCCGGTCTCTATGGGTTGTTCGGGGGTGATTTCAGCCTACGCGGGCTGAAGGCCGATCGCGACGTCGGTCGGGCGCACCGGTGACGGCAGGCTCGTGCGTCCCATGAGGTACTCGTCGACGGCCGCCGCCGCGGCGCGACCCTCCGCGATCGCCCAGACGATCAGGGACTGTCCACGACCGGCGTCTCCGGCGACGAACACGCCGGGCGCGGTCGTCTGGTAGTCATCGCCGCGCTCGACGTTGCCGCGGCCCGTGAACACGGTACCGAGCTGCGATTCGAGTTCGGTGCGTTCGGGGCCGGTAAAACCCATCGCGATGAGGATGAGGTCAGCGGGGATCTCGCGCTCGGTGCCGCTGCGAGGTACCCGGCGGCCGTCGGGCAGGTATTCCGTCTCCGCAACGCGGAGAGCGCGCACCTCTCCCGCCTCGTTGCCCAGGAACTCCACCGTCGAGGCCAGGAAGCTGCGCTGCCCGCCCTCCTCGTGTGCCGAAGAGACCTCGAAGACGGTCGGCGTCATCGGCCACGGCTGGTGGTCGGGCCGGTTCGCCGGCGGCTGCTTGCCGATGGCGAGGTTCGTGACGCTGAGCGCGCCCTGGCGGTGCGCGGTTCCGATGCAGTCCGCACCGGTGTCACCGCCGCCGATGACGATCACGTGCTTGCCCTCGGCGTGGATCTGCTGCGGAACCTGGTCGCCGGCGACGGCCTTGTTCGACTCGATGAGGTACTCCATCGCGAAGTGCACACCGGCCAGGTCGCGCCCGGGGATGGCGAGCTCGCGCGGGAGTGTGGCTCCCGTGGCGATGACGACCGCGTCGTAGCGGGCACGCAGATCGCTCCAGGAGATGTCCTTGCCGATCTCGACGCCCGCGCGGAATCGCGTGCCCTCGTCCTGCATCTGACGCAGGCGTGACTCGAGGTGGCGCTTCTCCATCTTGAAGTCGGGGATGCCGTAGCGCAGCAGACCGCCGATGCGGTCGTCACGCTCGTACACGGCGACGGTGTGGCCGGCGCGCGTCAGCTGCTGGGCAGTGGCGAGTCCGGCCGGGCCCGAGCCGACGACCGCGACGGTCTTGCCGGTCAGGCGTGCGGGCGGCTCCGGCTCGACCCAGCCGTTCGCGAACGCCTCGTCGATGGTCGAGACCTCGATCTGCTTGATCGTGACCGCCGGCTGGTTGATACCGAGCACGCACGAGCTCTCGCACGGCGCCGGGCACAGCCGCCCCGTGAACTCCGGGAAGTTGTTCGTGGCGTGGAGGCGCTCGATCGCGGCGCGACCCTCGCCGCGCCAGGTGAGGTCGTTCCACTCCGGGATCAGGTTGCCCAGCGGGCAGCCCTTGTGACAGAACGGGATGCCGCAGTCCATGCAGCGGCCGGCCTGACGACGCAGGACGGCGGTGTCGAACCGGCCGGCGCGCCGGGAGCTCGCGCTCGGTGGTCTTCAGGAAGCCCTTCGGGTCAGCCACCGGTCACCTCCAGGATGCGGGTCCAGACGACGTCGCTGTCGGGGTCGAGCCCCTCGGCGGCAGCCTCCTGGCGGGTCTGCAGTACCGCGGCGTAGTCGCGCGGCAGGACACGGACGAAGTTCGCGGCCTCGGCCTCGAGATCGTCCAAGAGAGCGGCTGCGAGCACCGAGTCGGTCTCGGTCACGTGCCGTTGAAGGAGATCGCGCAGGATCTCGACGTCACCCGAACCCATCTCCAGCAGTTCGAGTTCGCCGCTGGCGAGCGCCTCGCGGTTCACGAGAGCGCGGTCGAGCTTGTAGATGTACGCGGTGCCGCCCGACATGCCGGCTCCGAGGTTGCGCCCGGTCGGTCCGAGGATGACGGCCAGGCCGCCGGTCATGTACTCGAGCGCGTGGTCGCCGACACCCTCGACGACGGCGGTCGCCCCCGAGTTGCGCACGAGGAAGCGCTCCCCCACCACTCCGCGCAGGAACAGCGTGCCCTGCGTGGCGCCGTAGCCGATCACGTTGCCCGCGATGACGTTCTGTGCCGCATCGAAGGTTGCGCCGCGGGGCGGGCGGACGATGATCTCGCCTCCCGACAATCCCTTGCCGACGTAGTCGTTCGAGTCGCCCTCGAGTCGCAGGGTGATGCCCGACGGCAGGAAGGCGCCGAAGGACTGACCGGCCGAGCCGGTGAGATTGATCTCGATGGTGCCCGCCGGCAGGCCGTGCTCGCCGTGAGCGAGGGTGACCCGGTTGCCGAGCATCGTGCCCACGGCACGTTCGGTGTTGCGGATCGGCAGGTCGATGGAGAAGTGCCCGCCGTGGGCGATGACGTCCTGAGCGCGCTCGATCAGCGGTACATCGAAGTGATGGTCCAGCTCGTGCTCCTGGTTGCGCAGGTGGCGACGCGGCACGTCCTGGGCGAACGCCGGGCCCTCCAGGATCGGCGTCAGATCGAGTCCGCTGGCCTTCCAATGGTCGATCGCGCCGTTCATGTCGAGCATCTCGGAGTGGCCGACGGCCTCTTCGATCGAGCGGAAGCCCAGCTCGGCGAGGTACTCGCGCACTTCCTGCGCGAGGAACTCCATGAAGTTGACGACGAACTCCGGCTTGCCGGTGAAGCGGCTGCGCAGCACCGGGTTCTGGGTCGCCACACCGACCGGGCAGGTGTCGAGGTGGCAGACGCGCATCATGATGCAGCCCTCGACCACGAGCGCGGTGGTGGCGAAGCCGAACTCCTCGGCGCCCAGCAGCGCGGCGATCACGACGTCGCGGCCGGTCTTGAGCTGACCGTCCGCCTGCACCACGACACGGTCGCGCATGTCGTTCAGCATGAGCGTCTGCTGCGTCTCGGCCAGACCCAGCTCCCACGGCGTGCCGGCGTGCTTCAGCGAGTTCAGCGGGCTCGCGCCCGTGCCGCCGTCGTGCCCCGAGACGAGGATGACGTCGGCGAGAGCCTTCGCGGTTCCCGCCGCGACGGCCCCGATGCCCGACTGGCTCACGAGCTTGACGTGAACGCGCGCCTTCGGGTTCGCACGCTTGACGTCGAAGATGAGCTGCTTGAGATCTTCGATCGAGTAGATGTCGTGGTGCGGCGGGGGCGAGATGAGGCCGACGCCGGGGGTGCCGCCGCGCGTCCGCGCGATCCACGGGTAGACCTTTCCGGGAGGCAGCTGGCCTCCTTCGCCCGGCTTCGCCCCCTGGGCGAGCTTGATCTGGATGTCGTCGGCGTGCGTGAGGTACATGCTCGTGACACCGAAACGCCCCGAGGCGACCTGCTTGATGGCGCTGCGACGCTGCGGGTCGAGGAGGCGCTCGACATCCTCGCCGCCTTCACCCGTGTTCGACTTCGCCCCGATCGAGTTCATCGCGATGGCGAGGGTCTCGTGCGCTTCTTTCGAGATCGAGCCGTAGCTCATCGCACCCGTGGAGAAACGCTTGACGATCGAGGAGACGGGCTCCACCTCGTCGATCGGTACGGGCGGACGCACGCCGGTCTTCAGTCGGAACATCCCGCGCAGCGTCTTGAGCTCTGCCGCCTGGTCGTCGATGAGCTTCGTGTACTCCCGGAAGATGTCGTAGCGCCGCGTGCGCGTCGAGTGCTGCAGGCGGAAGACCGTGTCGGGCGTGAACAGGTGCGGTGCACCGTCGCGGCGCCACTGGTACTCGCCGCCGGTCCACAGCCGCTCGTGTGCGCGTGCCGCGCCGTCCTCGGGATACGCGTAATCGTGGCGGGCCTGGTTCTCGACCGCGATCTCGCGCACCCCGACGCCGCCGAGTTTCGTCTCGGTACCCGTGAAGTACTTGCGGACGAACTCCTCCGACAGGCCCACGGCCTCGAAGACCTGGGACCCGGCATACGACGACACCGTGGAGATGCCCATCTTCGACATGATCTTCAGCACGCCCTTGCCGAGCGCGTAGATGAGGTTCTTGACGGCCTTCTCGGGGGTGATCCCCGTGATGAACCCGGCCCGAACGAGGTACTCGACGGTTTCCATCGCCAGGTACGGGTTGACGGCCGAAGCGCCGTAGCCGATGAGCGTGGCGACGTGGTGCACCTCGCGCACATCACCGGCCTCGACCACCAGGCCCACCTTCATCCGGTTCTCCTGGCGGATGAGGTGGTGGTGAACGGCCGACAGCATGAGCAGCGACGGAATCGGCACCAGGTCCTTGTTGGAGTCGCGGTCGCTCAGGATGATGAACTCGGCGCCGTCGGCGATCGCGGCGTCCACCTCGGCGGAGATCTCCTCGAGGCGGCGCTCGAGCGCGTCCTCGCCGTGCTCCAGGTGATACAGGCCGCGGATGGTCGCGGAGCGACGCCCGGGCAGTGCCTTGTCGATGTTCTGCAGCTTGGCGAGCTCGTCGTTGTCGATCACCGGGAAATCGAGGGTGATCGTGCGCGTGTGCTCGGGGCCCCACTCCAGGAGGTTGCGCTCGGGGCCGAGCCCGAGGGCGAGCGAGGTCACGACCTCTTCACGGATCGAGTCCAGCGGCGGGTTGGTGACCTGCGCGAACTGCTGCACGAAGTAGTCGAACAGCAGGCGCGGACGCTCGCTGAGCACCGCGATGGGCGTGTCCGATCCCATGGCGCCGAGCGGCTCGGCGCCGGTCTGACCCATGGGCGTGAGAAGGATGCGCACCTCCTCCTCGGTGTATCCGAAGGTGCGCTGACGGCGCGTGATCGAGGCGATCGGGTGCACGATGTGCTCGCGCTCGGGCAGCTCCTTCAGGCGCACGCGACCGGCATCCAGCCATTCCTGCCACGGCTGCAGTGCGGCCAGCTCAGCCTTGACCTCGTCGTCCTCGATGATGCGACGCTGGGCGGTGTCGACCACGAACATGCGTCCGGGGCGCAGACGCCCCCGGCGCTTGATGCGCTCCGGGGCGAAGTCGAGCACACCGGTCTCGCTGCCGATGACGACGAGTCCGTCGGTGGTCTCCGTCCAGCGACCCGGGCGCAGACCGTTGCGGTCGAGCGTCGCGCCGACGAGGGTGCCGTCGGTGAAGATGAGGGCGGCGGGGCCGTCCCAGGGCTCCATCTGCATCGAGTGGTACTCGTAGAACGCGCGGAGATCCGGCGCGATGTCGGCCTGCTTCTCGTAGGCTTCCGGCACCATCATCATCACCGCGTGCGGCAGGCTGCGTCCCGTCAGGGTGAGCAGTTCGAGCACCTCGTCGAAGGATGCCGAGTCGCTCGCGCCCTCGGTGCAGATCGGCAGCAGCGGGCGGATGTCGCCGATCAGCTCGGACTCGAGCTGCGACTGACGGGCGCGCATCCAGTTGCGGTTGGCGCCGACGGTGTTGATCTCGCCGTTGTGGGCCAGCATGCGCAAGGGCTGCGCGAGCGGCCACGACGGGAACGTGTTGGTCGAGTAGCGCGAGTGCACGACCGCCAGCTCGCTCTGGAAGCGCTCGTCCTGCAGGTCGGGGTAGAACGGCTCGAGCTGGAGGGTCGTGACCATGCCCTTGTAGCCGAGCGTGCGCGCGCTGAGCGACACGAAGTAGGCGTCATGCTCGCGGCGGGCGCGCTTGCGCAGCCGGTAGACGCGGCGGTCGAGGTCGATCCCGCTCAGGGCGGGAGCGTCGCCGACGGCGGGGCGTGACACGAACAGCTGCTCGAAGTGGGGTCGCGCCTCGTATGCCAGCTTGCCGAGGTGCTCCTGCTCGGTCGGCACGTCGCGCCAGCCGAGCACCGTCAAACCCTCGGTCTCGGCGATGCGCTCGACGCCCGCCTTGATGTCGGCGCGGGCTGCCTCGTCGAGCGGAAGGAACGCCATGCCGGCGGCGTACTGCCCGACCGGGGGCAGCTCGAAGTCCACCACGGCGCGCAGGAACGCGTCGGGCATCTGCGTGAGGATGCCGGCGCCATCACCGGTACCGGCGTCGGAGCCGATGGCCCCGCGGTGCTCGAGGTTGCGCAGCGCCGTCAGCGCGAGCTCGACGATGTCGTGGCCCGGCTCTCCGCGCAGCGTGGCGACCATCGCCAGGCCGCAGGCGTCCTTCTCGAACGCGGGGTTGTACATCCCCTGCTTGGCAGGGAAACCCGATGCGGGGCGCATCTCGGGTTCTTCGTGGGTCTTCTCACGACGGGGGCTCGAAGCCATGGCAACCGTCCTCATGGTCAAACTGATCGGGGACGACGTCGGCCCTGGGCATTCAGCGGAGTTGTATTCAGCGGAGGAGAAGTCGAAGCATCGTGCGCATCGGGGCGGTGCTACTTCGACGTGACAGTGCTTGTGGCTGCGTCCGCGATGGATTCGGCTGTCGGGGGTGCGCTGACGTCCACGAATTCATCGGTGTTCTGCGATTGTACAGCCCCGCCCCGCTCACGACCGCGCATGTACGGCGACGGCTCGAAGCCCGGGTGGCGGCGGGTCTGCACGGCGAAGATGACGATTCCCACCAGCACGCCGAAGATCGCCGCCCAGACGTTGGTGCGCAGACCGAAGAACACTTCGCTCGGGTCGATGCGGATGCTCTCCCAGACGATGCGACCTGCGCTGTACCAGACGAGGTAGAACGCGAACAGGCGACCCCACTGCAGGCGGAAGCGGTGACCAGCCCACAGCAGCACGATCACGCCCATCGTGTTCCAGATCACCTCGTAAAGGAAAGTGGGGTGGAAGAGCGTTCCGGCGGGGAGGCCGACCGGCCAGGCCGGGTTCGGGTAGTCGATCTGCAGGCCCCAGGGCAGATCGGTGGGAAGCCCGTACAGCTCCTGGTTGAACCAGTTTCCGAAGCGGCCCAGCGCCTGCGCGAGCAGCAGGCCCGGAGCGAGCGCGTCGGCGAAGGTCCAGAACCGGATGCCGGTCCACTTGCAGCCGAGCCACGCGCCGATCGCGCCGCCGATGAGCGCGCCGAAGATCGCGATGCCGCCGTCCCACACGTTCCAGATCGCGTCGCGCACGAACGGGTTCCACCACTCGCGTCCCTGCTCGAAGTAGAACCCCCAGTGGGTCACGACGTGAAAGGCGCGCGCGCCGATGATCGCCAGGGGCACGGCGAGCAGGCAGATGTCGATGACGACCCACGATTCCGCGCCACGCTTGGTGAGACGGTGGTTGGTCATGAAAGCCGCGACGACGATGCCCGCGAGGATGCACAGGGCGTAGAAGTGAATCGTCAGCGGGCCGACCTGGAAGGAACTGATCGGCGGGCTCGGGATGCTGGCGACGACGGAGGCGGAGGAAAGCACGAGGGGCAGTCTACTTCGCCGCCGGTGCCGTCACGTGTCGCCGCGGAGGCGTCAGCGCCCGGCGCCGGCCGTCAGGGCGCGGGTATCTGCGGCGAGGGCCTCCACGCCCCCGTCGCGCAGCGCCCGGACGAGGGCCGTTCCCACGATCGCGCCGTCCGCGTACTCCAGGACGCCGCTGACCTGCTCGGGCGTCGAGATGCCGATGCCGACGCAGGCGTGGTCGACACCGAAGGTGCGCAGTCGCGCCACGAGCGTGCGCGCCGCGGCATCCAGCTCGGCGCGTTCGCCCGTGATACCCATCGTCGACACCGTGTAGACGAAGCCGGTCGACGCCGCGGCGATCATGCGCAGTCGCTCGTCGGTCGAGGTCGGGGCGGCCAGGAAGACGCGGTCGAGACCGGTGCGCTCGGAGGCGGCGATCCAGTCCGGTGCGGAGTCGGGGGTGATATCGGGCGTGATCAGACCCGCGCCGCCGGCGGCAACGAGGTCGTCGGCGAAGCGGTCCACGCCGTACTGCAGGACCGGGTTCCAGTACGTCATCACGAGGATGGGGACATCGACCCGGTCGGCGATGGCCCGCACCGCGGTGAAGGTGTCGCGGAGGCGGAATCCCGCCGCCAGCGCGGCCTGTGTGGCCTCCTGGATGACGAGACCGTCCATGACGGGGTCCGAGTAGGGCGGGCCGAGCTCGAGGACGTCGGCGCCGTTGTCCGCGAGCGCCACGGCGGCGTCGATGCTCGTCTGCAGGTCGGGGTAGCCGAGCGGCAGGTAGCCGACGAAGGCGCCGCGACCGTCCGCCTTCGCCGCGTCGATCGCGGCCGCCACGCGCGAGGTCATGCCTCTGCCCCCTCGTCGTAGAGGCCGAACCAGCGCGCAGCCGTGTCCATGTCCTTGTCGCCGCGTCCCGACAGGCTGACGGCGATGAGGGCGTCGGGTCCGAGCTCGCGGCCCAAGCGCAGGGCGCCCGCCAGCGCGTGCGCGGACTCGATCGCCGGGATGATGCCCTCCGTCTGCGACAGCAGGCGCAGCGCGTCCATCGCCTCGGCATCCGTCGCCGGAATGTACTCGGCGCGGCCGATGTCGGCGAGCCACGCGTGCTCGGGACCGACACCCGGGTAGTCGAGGCCGGCGGAGATCGAGTGGGACTCGACCGTCTGGCCGTCCTCGTCCTGCAGGACGAACGTCTTGGCGCCGTGGAGGATGCCGGGTCGGCCACGCTCGATGGATGCCGCATGCTTGGGCGTGTCGACGCCGTCGCCGGCCGCCTCGACGCCGTAGAGCTTGACGCCGTCGTCATCGAGGAACGCGTCGAACATGCCGATCGCGTTGGAGCCGCCGCCGACGCAGGCGACGACCGCATCGGGCAGGCGTCCCGTTTCGGCGAGCAGCTGTGCGCGGGCCTCCTCCGAGATGATCTTCTGGAAGTCGCGCACCATCGCCGGGAACGGGTGTGGACCCGCGGCCGTGCCGAAGATGTAGTTGGTCGTCTCGACGGATGCCACCCAGTCGCGGTAGGCCTCGTTGATGGCGTCCTTCAGGGTGCGCGATCCGGTCGTGACGGGGATGACCTCGGCGCCCAGCAGCCGCATGCGGGCGACGTTGAGCGCTTGGCGCTCGGTGTCCACCTCGCCCATGTAGACGGTGCATTCGAAACCGAACAGGGCCGCTGCGGTCGCGGTTGCGACGCCGTGCTGACCGGCGCCGGTCTCGGCGATCACGCGATTCTTACCGAGTCGCTTCGTCAGCAGCGCCTGACCGATGACGTTGTTGATCTTGTGCGAGCCGGTGTGGTTCAGATCCTCGCGCTTCAAGAAGATGCGCGCGCCTCCGGCATGCTCGGCGAAGCGGGGCACTTCGGTGAGAGCCGACGGCCGGCCCGCATAGGAGTGCAGCAGGCTTTCGAATTCGGCGGCGAAGGCAGGGTCGGCCTTGGCCGCTTCGTACTCCGCCGTCAGCTCGTCGATGGCGGCGATGAGCGACTCGGGCATGTACCGCCCCCCGAAGTCGCCGAAGAAGGGTCCGTGCTGGTCGCGCAGGCTCATGATCCGGCCTCCAGGAAAGCGTGCAGGGTGGTCACGGGGTCGTTGGTGACGAGCGCTTCGCCGATGAGCACGACATCGGCGCCGTCGGCGCGGTAGTGCGCGACGTCGGCCGGCGCGAGCACTGCCGACTCGGCGATCTTGATGGCGTCGGCGGGGAAATGCTCCGCGAGCGAGCCGAAGAGGTCGCGGTCCAGCTCGAACGTGGAGAGGTTGCGGGCGTTGACGCCGATGAGCTTCGCTCCGAGGTCGCCGGCGCGGTCGAGCTCCTCTCGCGAGTGCGTCTCGACGAGGGGGGTCATGCCCAGCTGCAGGACCAGCTCGTGCAGCTGCCGCAGCAGGGGCTGTTCGAGCGCGGCGACGATCAGCAGCACCAGGTCGGCCCCGGAAGCCCGCGCCTCCAGAACCTGGTAGGGCGTCGCGATGAAGTCTTTGCGCAGCACCGGCAGCGCGACTCGCTGCTTGACGGCCTCGAGGTCGGCAAGGGAACCCTTGAACTTCCGCTGCTCGGTGAGCACCGAGATCGCCGACGCGCCGCCTTTCTCGTACAGCGACGCCTGCAGGGCCGGGTCGGGAATGGCCGCGAGGTCGCCGCGTGACGGACTGGCGCGTTTGACCTCCGCGATGATCTTCACGCGCTCGGCGGGTGCGAGAGCGGCGCGGGCATCGAGAGCGGGCGCCTGCGCGAGAGCGTCGCGCTCGACGTCGCGGAGCGGACGTGCGTCCTCCCGCGACCGGGCATCCTCCACCGCGCCGGCCGTCAGGCCATCGAGCATGTCAGTGCTGCTTCGGGGCGTACTTCGGACCCTTGGCGCCGTAGCCGGCCTTCGCCATGCCCCAGCCGACGAGGGCGCCCACGACGAGCAGACCTGCCGAGGCCCAGACGAGCGCCGGCATGTCGAACCAGTAGAAGACCGTGCCGAGAGTGACGGCGAGCAGCATGATGACCACAGCCGTCCAGGCGGCGGGCGAGTGTCCGTGGCCGGGGTCGTCGATGCTGTTGCTCATGCTGCTCCTCGGTGTCATTCGGGCGTTCAGGGCCAGTCTAGCGGGCGGTGGGATCGTCGCCGTGCGACAGGTCGTCCCAGGAGTCGATCGCGTCGTGCGGGCGCGATGCGGCGGCGCCGGATGCCGCTGGCGTCGCCGACGCGCTCGCGGCGTCGGTGCGGTATCGGCGTCCGCTCCCGCGCCACCGGTGCGACGTCGCGAGGGTCAGGATGCCGCCGGCGCCGATCAGCGCACCTGCGACGACGGTGAGCCAGGGCCACGGGGTCGCCGTGATCGTGGCCACGAGCCCGGCGATCGCCTCGGTGCCCGACAGCCCCGTCGCCGTCGTCACGGCCGCGGCGACGGCATCCACCGGGTGCTCGATCGCGATGCGCGCCGCACCGACGAGCAGCGTGCCGCCGATGACCACGGCGACCGCGCCGAAGGCGTAGCGGAGCACGCGTCCGACGACGGTCAGCGCGAGCCCGAGGGCGAGTGCGGCGAGGCTGAGAGGTGCCAGCAGCGTGAACGCCTTGGCACCGGCCACCGTCAGCGACGCCGTCGCGCCGGCATCCAGCGCGACGTCCAGCCACGTCTGCGTCGAGGAGATGATCGCGAGGGCGCCCCCGGCGATGATCGCCAGAACGGCGTAGCTGCGTGCACGTGCGGTCACGACGCGTCGCCGTCGGAATCGAGGGGTGCGAACGAGACGAGGGGCGAGAGATCGTCGGCGTCGAAGCACGTGTGATCGCCCGTGTGGCAGGCTGCGCCGATCTGCTCGACGGCGATCAGCAGAGTGTCGCCGTCGCAATCCAGCCGGGCGCCGCGCACGTACTGCGCGTGTCCGGAGGTGTCGCCCTTGCGCCAGTACTCCTGACGGGAGCGCGACCAGAACGTCACGCGCCCCTCCGTGAGCGTGCGGCGGAGAGCCTCGGCATCCATCCAGCCGAGCATCAGCACCTCGCCGGTGTCGTGCTGCTGGATGATCGCGGGCACCAGACCGTCGGCGTTGAACGCCACGCGACCGATCCGCGGGTCGTCGACGACGGTCATCGGCGCACCTCGATGCCGTCGGCGCTGAGCGCGTCCTTGACGTCGCCGATCGTCAGCTGCCCGGAGTGGAAGACGGATGCCGCGAGCACGGCGTCGGCTCCGGCGTGCACGGCCGGGGCGAAATGGTCGACGCTGCCGGCACCGCCGGAGGCGATGACGGGGACCGGCGACAGCTCGCGCATGAGGCCGACGAGTTCGAGGTCGAAGCCGTCCTTCGTGCCGTCGGCGTCGATCGAGTTGACGAGCAGCTCGCCGGCGCCACGATCGATGGCCTCGCGTGCCCAGTCAAGGGCGTCGAGGTTCGTCGCGGTGCGGCCGCCGTGGGTGGTGACGACGAAGCCGGAGCGTGTTCCGGGCGCGCGCTTCACATCGAGCGAGAGCACGAGCACCTGCGCACCGAACCGGTCGGCGATCTCGCCCACCAGGTCGGGACGGGCGATGGCCGCAGAGTTGACGCCGACCTTGTCGGCGCCCACGGCGAGCAGTCGAGCGACGTCGTCGGCACTGCGCACTCCCCCGCCGACGGTCAGCGGGATGAAGACCTCCTCGGCGGTGCGGCGCACGACGTCGTAGGTCGTCGAGCGGTCGTCCACCGTGGCGGTCACGTCGAGGAAGGTCAGCTCGTCGGCGCCCTGAGCGAAATAGAGGGCGGCGAGTTCGACGGGATCACCCATGTCGCGGAGGTTCTCGAAGTTCACCCCCTTGACGACGCGGCCGGCGGCCACATCGAGGCAGGGGATGATGCGTCGTGCCAGAGACACGTCAAAGCCTCGCGTTGTGGATCGGCGTCACGAGGATCGCGCGTGCGCCGATCGCGTAGAGCGCGTCCATGACCTGGTTGACCGTCTTGCGGGGGCTCATGACCCGCACGGCGACCCACTCGGGGTCGCGCAGCGGCGAGATCGTGGGCGACTCGATGCCGGGGGCGATGGCGACGGCGTCGTCGACGAGCGCTGCCGGCAGGTCGTAGTCGATGAGCACGTAGCGGCGGGCCACCATGACGCCCCGCAGGCGCCGCAGGAGCGTCTCCGTGCCGTCGGCCTCGGTCGGAGCTCCGATCAGCACGGCCTCCGATTCGAGCAGGACGGGGCCGAAGATCTCCAGCCCGGCCTGGCGGAGGGTCGTGCCCGTCGAGACCACGTCGGCGACGGCGTCGGCGACGCCGAGCTGCACGGCGGACTCGACCGCGCCGTCCAGCGGCACCAGGTCGACCGCGACGCCCTGCTCGTCGAGGAAGCCGTCGACCAGGCCCGGGTAGGCCGTCGCCACGCGCAGACCCTCGAGGTCGGTCACGTGCGCGAAGCGTCCGGGAGGACCGGCGAAACGGAACGTCGAGCCGCCGAAGCCGAGCTGCTCGATCTCGCGGGCACCCGGCATCCGGGCGTCGAGGAGGAGGTCGCGGCCGGTGATGCCGACGTCGAGCGCGCCGGAGCCGACGTAGGTCGCGATGTCCTTCGGGCGCAGGTAGAAGAACTCGACCTCGTTGACGGGGTCGATGACGTGGAGGTCCTTGGGGTCGCGGCGGCCGATGTATCCGGCTTCCGCGAGCATCTCGGCGGCGGTGTCGGCGAGCGACCCCTTGTTCGGCACAGCGATGCGCAGCATGGGTGAAGGGCTTTCGGTGTCGGGACGAGCGGGGGCGGGAGCGCGCTCAGAGATGTCGGTAGACGTCCTGCAGTGTGAGGCCCTTGGCGAGCATCAGCACCTGCAGGTGGTACAGCAGCTGCGAGATCTCTTCGGCGGTCTCGTCGTCGGACTGGTACTCCGCGGCCATCCAGACTTCGGCGGCTTCTTCGACGATCTTCTTCCCGATGGCGTGCACGCCGCGATCGAGCTGCGCGACCGTGCCGGAGCCCTCGGGACGGGTCTCGGCGGTCGTCGTCAGCTCCGCGAACAGGGCGTCGAACGTCTTCACCCTGACAGGCTACCGGTCCGCGCCGCGCGTGAGCGCCGCGGGCCGTGACACGAACTCCGCAGATTCGCACGCTCTCCGCATCCGCACGGCCTCTCGGATGCGGAGGACGTCGGCTTCTGCGGAGTTCGTGAGGTGCCGGCGGGCGGCGGCGTCAGTGGCGATGATGCTCGGTGGCGAGGCTGCGCAGGGCCGCGATCGCCCGGTCGGGCTCGCCCGCACCGAACACGGCGGAGCCCGCGACGAACGTGTCGGCCCCGGCCTCGGCGGCCTGCGCGATCGTCGACTCCGAGATGCCGCCGTCGACCTGGAGCCACACCTGCGATCCGCGCCGGCGCGCTTCGTCGTACAGGCGCGCGAGCTTCGGCATCTGATCGGCCATGAACGACTGCCCCCCGAAGCCCGGCTCCACCGTCATCACGAGGATCTGGTCGAACTCGTCCAGCACGTCGAACAGCCCCTCGACCGGTGTCGCGGGCTTCACGGCGACACCGGCGCGGGCGCCGATCGAGCGGAGGCGACGGGCGAGCGTGACGGGGTCGGTCGCGGCCTCGAGATGGAAGGTGACGGATGCCGCGCCCAGCTCGGCGTACCCGGGTGCCCATCTGTCGGCGTCCGAGATCATGAGGTGCACGTCCAGCGGTACCGGGCTCGTCTCCTGGATGCGCTGGACCATCTGCGGTCCGAAGGTCAGGTTCGGCACGAAGTGGTTGTCCATGACGTCGACGTGCACGAAGTCGGCGGTGGCGATCCGTTCGAGGTCCGCCTGCATGTTGACGAAGTCGGCGGACAGGATGCTGGGGTTGATTCGTGCCACGGCCCCATTATCCACACCCTGCCCGCGCCCTCGGCCCGCCATCGGTAGGGTCTCCGGAGAGCCACGGGGGTGGTTCGCGCCGATGGGCGCGCAGCCGGGTGACCGACGAAAGGGTGGACGATGAGCGGGAACGGAGACGGTCAGGCGCCGATGTGGGATGCCGAGCGCGGCGAATGGGTCGCGGGCGCGTTGCGATGGGATGCCGCGGCGGCCCAGTGGGTGCCGCGCACGACGGAGGCGGCTGCAGAGACCGCCGCCGTGGCACCGGCACCCGCAGAGCCCGCGGCGGCAGAGCCGCACGTCGCGGCGTTCACGCCTCCGCAGCACGTCGGTGCCTCGGCACCGTACGGCGCCCCGGTCCAGCAGCCCGCCCCGCAGCCGCTTCCCGGACAGCCGGTACCGCCGCGAAAGAAGCTCCCCACCGGGGCGCTCGTCGGCATCATCGCCGGCGCACTGGTGCTGCTGCTGGCCATCGTTCTGGGCGTGGTGTTCGCTGTCCGCGGCGCGACGACGGCCGGCGCCGCCCCCGAGACGGTCGTGTCGGACTACCTGAAAGCGGTCGCCGCCGGCGACAGTGAGGCCGCGCTCGCGATGCTCGACTCGAAGCCGCGTCAGGGCGCGCTCCTGTCGGACGAAGCGCTCGCCGCAGCTTCCGAGAAGGGGACGATCGAGAACATCGTGGTATCGGTGCCGAAGGGCAGCGACAAGGGATACTCGATCCCCGTCCGCGTCGACTACACGATCGGCGGAAAGCCCGTCAGCGGCCAGTTCGACGTCGTCGACTACGAGGATGACGGCACGTGGAAGCTGGCGCACGGCACCGTCGACATCTACCTCGGCGGCAGCTTCCGCGGCCTCAACGCGACGGTCAATGGCGTGCCGGTCGACAGTGATTCGATCACCGTGTTCCCGGGGACGGTCACCGTCGCGATCGACAATCCCAACTACACCGTGTCGGGAACGACGACCCTTCTCGCGGCCGACCCGAACGACTTCTCGCTGAGGTTCGACACCACCGTCGAGCTCAGCGATGAGGGAACGAGCCTGTTCCAGACGGCCGTCCGCAGCGCCGTCGACGCGTGCATCGCGTCGAAGAATCTCGCAGCGGGATGCGGCATCGACATTCCGGAGACCCTGAGCGACGGCACGAAGATCATCGACGGGACCATCACCCGCACGCTCCGCGCCGAGACGCAGGCGAAGCTCGCGAACCTGAAGCCCGACGCGATGTACGGCGATCCGGGTCAGGTGCGTACGCCGTATCTGGGCGGTGTCGAGGTCACCGCGGACTGCGACGTCAACGGCCAACGCCGCACCGGCTGCTCGTTTCTTTTCCTGCCGTCGCTGGGGTCGGCACTGGTGGATCTCACGGTCACGCCACCCGTCGTGCGCTGGGACTGAGTGGCGGGGCCGAGCTCAGCGCCGGCGCAGCAGCGAGATCGACATGGCGTCGGTGCCGTGCCGGTGCGGCCACAGCTGCGCGCGACCCGATCCGTCCACCGGTGCAGGCAGATCGATCGGCTGCTCGGCGATAGCCGCCACCGCCGCGCGGGCGTCGAGTTCCTCGATCGCGCCGTCGCTCGTGCGCAGCGCATCGGAGACGATGGCCGCCGTCTCGGCGAGGTGGGGCGAGCACGTCACGTACGCCACGACGCCGCCGGGGCGCAGCGCGTCGAGGGCGGCCGACAGGAGCTCGGACTGCAAGGCCGCGAGCTCGGGCACATCGCCGGGCTGCTTTCGCCACCGGGCCTCGGGGCGCCGCCGCAGCGCTCCGAGCCCCGTGCAGGGCGCGTCGACGAGGATGCGGTCGTAGAGCCCCCGACCCGCGCGCGTGCGGCCGTCCTCCTCGGACACCGGAACGTCGAGCGGGATTGCGGCGACGGAGTCGCGCACCAGGCCCGCGCGGGCGGAGGAGAGCTCGTTGGCCTCCAGGGTTGCGCCGTGTGTCAGAGCCTCCGCGGCGAGCACGGCCGTCTTGCCACCCGGAGCCGCGCACAGATCGAGCCAGCGCTCGCCGGCAGCGACGGGTCGCACCCGGGCGAGGGCGAGCGCGGCCAGCTGTGATCCCTCGTCCTGCACCCGGACCAGTCCCGCGGATGCCGCGACCACCGCTCCCGGGTCGCCGCCTGCGGAGCGGAAGCCGAGCGGCGAGAACGGCGTCGGCACCGCGTCGGCCGGACGATCGGCCAGCCCGGGCAGAGCGGCCAGAGTGACCACCGGCGCGGCGTTGTCGGCCGCGAGGAGTGCCTCGAGCTCGTCGGCGCGCCCCTCGGCGGCCAGCGCGCGACGGAAGGCGCGGATCACCCACACGGGGTGCGCGTAGCGGACCGCGAGGCGCTCGTCGTCCGACCGCGCCGCCGCGGCGAGGCGTTCCTCCCACTCCTGCGCCGTCCGCTCGCTGACCCGGCGCAGCACGGCGTTCGCGAAGCCCGCCGCGGATGGGCCCACCGCCTTGCGGACCTGGCGGACCGTCTCGTTCACGGCCGCGTGCGACGGCGTCCGCATGGCCACCAGCTGATGCACGCCGAGCAGCAGGGAGTCCCGAACCGCGGGGTCGATGTCGGTGACGGGGCGACGCGCGGCATCCGCGATGATCGCGTCGTAGGTGCCTTCGCGGCGCAGCGTTCCGTAGGTCAGCTCCGTGGCGAGGCCGGCATCCGCGCCGGTGAGCCTGGCTCGCGAGATCGCGCGCGGCAGCAGGAGGTTCGCGTAGGCATCCGAGTCGTGGACGGCGCGCAGCACGTCGTACGCCACCCAGCGCGGCGACGCGCTCACGAGGTCGCCTCCGTCGCGGAGGGCAGTGCGACACGCGGATCGTCGACCCGCACACCCCGCCACCAATCCCCCGCCGCCATCGCGCTCCTGCCGGCCGGCTGCACGGTCTTCAGCACCACGGTGGTGCCGCCACCCGCTCCGAGCAGCACGTCCCGTCCCGAGGCGGTGAGAACCCCGGGCTCCAGAGTCGCATCGGGGCCGCGGTGGGCGGCGAGCACCTTGAGGCGGGCGCCGCCGAAGCTCACGTGCGCGCCCGGCTCGGGCGTCGTGCCGCGGAACCGGTCGAGCACGACGTCGGCGGATGCCGTGAGGTCGAGCGCGCCGTCGGCGATCGACAGCTTCGGCGCCAGGGTGGGCGTTCCCGTCTGCGGGAACGCGCGTGCGGTGCCCGCCGCGATCTCGTCGACCACGCGGACGAGCAGCTCCGCCCCGGCATCCGCCAGGTCCGTCAGGACCTCGCCGGCCGTCGCGCCTCGCGGAACGTCGTAGCGGACCTCGCCGAACACGTCGCCGGCATCGAGGGCGGCCACGAGCTGGAACACGCTCGCGCCGGTCGTGCGCTCGCCCGCGATGAGCGCGTGCTGCACCGGCGCCGCGCCGCGCCAGCGCGGCAGCAGCGAGAAGTGCAGGTTGATCCAGCCGTGCCGCGGCGTCGACAGCAACGGTTCGCGCACGAGACCCCCGTACGCCACGATGACGCCGAGGTCGGGGGCGAGCTCTGCGATCGCGGCGGTCGCCGCCGCGTCCAGGCGGTCCGCCTTGACGATCGGCACGTCCACGTCCACGTCGGCGGCTGCGGCGGCCACCGCCGACGGCGTCAGCACGCGCTTGCGCCCCAGAGGCGCGTCGCTGCGGGTGACGATCCCGACCAGATCGTGGGCGGATGCCGCGACCGCCCTCAGGGACGGAACGGCGGGCGCCGGTGTGCCGGCGAAGACGATGCGCATGGAATACCTCGGTTGATGACGACGATCACGGCGGCGAGCCCGCCGGATCAGAGATCGAGTTCGGGGACGTCGAGCCGCACCCGCAGTGTAGTGCGCGTACCGGCGTTCGCCCCGCGTGCCGGTCCGCGCCGTGCGGTGCGGCGTCCGCGCAGAGCCTCGGCCACGACGGCGGCGCGCAGCGTCTCGGCGACGGTCTTGCCGTGGGCGTAGTCGAAGCGCACCAGAGCGCGAACCTGCCCCTCGTCGAGGGGAACGGGGCCGAGGATGGCACCGGCGGGGGCGGCGAGGGCGGGCACGGCTTCGCGCACGGCGGTGAGAGCCCCCTCGACGGCGGCGACCGTGCCTTCGACCGCGGCGACACGCACCACCGGCGGCATCGCGAGCGGGGTGCGGTCGGCCAGCTCAGCGCGAGCGTACGCCGGCTGCGTCCACGTCGCCAGCGCCCGCGCCACGGGGCCGGCGACGCCGACCAGATGCACGGGCGCTGCGGGTGCCGCCAGAGCGGCGGCGTTGGACCACCAGCGCAGCGCGGACTCGCCGATGCGCAGTTGCTCGGCCAGCAGCATCCGATCACCGTCCAGCAGGATGACGGCGCGGTACCCGCCGCGGGCGAAGGGCTCGGCGCCACGGGTCGCGATGACCAGAGCGGGGCGGTCGTCGACCTGAGTAACGGGGTGCGCGCCGTCGGCGACGATGACGCGCGTGTTCGGGAAGGCGCGACCGAGCTCGTCGGCCGTGCGCTCGCTACCCGAAGACGCCATGCGCAGCTTCACCGAGCCGCAGTTCACGCATGTCCAGGCCGGGGCGGAACGTCCGCACCACGCGCAATCGGGTGTCGCCCCCGGGCGGCGCGCCCGCAGCGGGCCCGTGCAGTGGCGGCAGCGAGCCGGTGTGCGACAGTCGGCGCACACGAGCACGGGCGAGTACCCCGGGCGGGCGACTTGCACGAGCACAGGCCCCTCCCGCAGGGCGTCTCGCGCCGCGGCGAACGCACTCGAAGGCACACGTGCCCCGCGCGACTCCCCCTCGCGTGTGGCCGAGAGGACGACCGTCGGGCTCGGCCGGCGGACGGCAGGGAGCTCGCGCACCCAGCCGAGCTGCACGAGCCGTTCCACGTCGGTGGTGCGCGTGTGGCCCGCGAACACGAGCGCCGACCCCTCGAGCTCCTGGCGGATGAGGGCGGCGTCGCGGGCATGCACGCCGGGGCTGAGCGGCTCGGCGAGCAGCGGGTCGCCGTCGTCCCAGACGACGACGCAGGCCGTGTCGGGCGCGGGGGCATAGACGGTCGACCGGTTGCCGATCACGATGCACGGCGACGGTGTCAGCAGTCGCAGATACGTCGCGTAGCGCTCGGGCCCGGAACGGCGAGCGTCGTCGCGCACGACCGTGCCCTCGGGCGCTCGTCCCTCGAGCGCGGCCCGCAGCTGCTCCTGGTCGCGGTGGTCGGGAACGACCAGCACGGCGCTGCGTCCCCGTGACAGAGCCTGGACGGCGATCGCCGCGACCAGCTCGGCCCAGGCGCCCACGGGGCGATCGGCAGCCGGGCGCGGCGGCGCGTCGAGGGCGAGCCGCTCCCCCGCCAGCACGGCGTCGGCCAGCCCCGGGAACGGGGCGAGCACGCCGTCGGCCCACGCCGCGGCATCCGTCGACACGTCGTCCGCGGGTGAGTCCGCCTTCTCGGCCGCGAGCCAGGCCTTCTCCGCGCGCACCATCCGCTTCGGGATGACCAGGCGCAGGATGTCGCTGGCGGATCCTGCTGCGCGATCGGCCGCGCGCCGCGCGAGCGCATAAAGCTCGGGGGTGAGGACCGGGACGGGCGAGACGATGGCGTCGACCGCGGAGAGCGGCCGTTCGGGCGCCTCGGCCGTGACGACGTCGACGAGATAGCCGTCGACGACGCGTCCCGCTGTTCGCAGCGGCACGCGCACCCGCACGCCGGACACGGCGTCGGCGACGAGGGACGGCGGAACCTCGTAGTCGAAGAGCCGATCGAGCTGCGGCAGGGGCGAGTCGATGAGGACCCGGGCGACGACGATCACGATGCCGGTCAGAGACCCGCGGCGGCGCGCAGCTCCTCGACGCGATCGGTGCGCTCCCAGGTGAACTCCGGCAGTTCGCGGCCGAAGTGACCGTAGGCGGCCGTCTGCGCGTAGATGGGCCGCAGCAGGTCGAGGTCGTCGATGATCGCCTTCGGACGCAGATCGAACACCTCGCGGATGGATGCCGTGATCTTCTCATCCGACACGTGCGCGGTGCCGAACGTCTCGACGTAGAGCCCCACCGGCTCCGCCCGACCGATCGCGTAGGCGACCTGCACCTCGAGACGGTCGGCGAGACCCGCGGCGACGGCGTTCTTCGCGACCCAGCGCATGGCATAGGCGGCGGAGCGGTCGACCTTGGACGGGTCCTTGCCGCTGAAAGCTCCTCCGCCGTGACGGGAGGCGCCGCCGTAGGTGTCGATGATGATCTTGCGGCCGGTGAGACCGGCGTCGCCCTTGGGGCCGCCGGTGACGAAGGGGCCGGCCGGATTGATGACGTAGCGCACGTTCGAGACGTCCAGGCCGGTCGTGGCGAGCACGGGGTCGATGACCTCGGCCTGCACCGCGGCGCGCAGAGCGGGCAGCGAGATGTCGGGGTTGTGCTGCGTCGACAGCACGACGGTGTCGACGGTGCGGGGCACGTGACCGTCGTAGCCGAGCGTCACCTGCGTCTTGCCGTCGGGGCGGAGGAATCCGAGAGCGCCGGAGCGGCGGGCGTCGGTGAGCCGTTCGGCGAGTCGGTGCGCCGTCCAGATGGCCATCGGCATGAGCTGCGGCGTCTCATTCGTCGCGTAGCCGAACATGATGCCCTGGTCGCCGGCGCCGAGAGCGTCGATCGGGTCGACCGAGCCCCCTTCCCGGTGCTCGATCGCGGTGTCGACGCCCGCGGCGATGTCGCTCGACTGCTCGCCGATCGAGACGGTGACGCCGCACGAGTCGCCGTCGAAGCCGGTCTCGCTCGAGGTGTAGCCGATGCGGTTGACGACACGGCGCACGATGCCGGGGATGTCGACGTACCCGTCGGTGCGGACCTCCCCCGCGACATGGACGAGCCCGGTCGTCACGAGGGTTTCCACGGCCACGCGACTGCCGGGATCGACGGTGAGCAGGGCGTCCAGCACGGAGTCGGAGATCTGGTCGCAGATCTTGTCCGGGTGGCCCTCGGTGACGGACTCGGACGTGAACAGACGCAGCGCGCTCATCGGGGCTCCAGACGACTTCGGGTACTCGACAATCATGCCCGTGATCTCCGACACGACGTCGTCGCGGTCGGGGTCACGGGCATGTCGACGCCATACGGCGTCATGATGTCAGGCGGGGATCACTCCGCCGCGCGCAGGCGCAGCTTGTCCTCGTGGATCTCGTGCAGCGCGATCGTGAGCGGCTTGTCCTCGACGCTCGAGTCGACGAGCGGACCGACGTTGTCGAAGAGGTTGCCCTCGTGCAGATCGGAGTAGTAGTCGTTGATCTGACGTGCCCGCTTGGACGCGTAGATCACGAGCTGGTACTTGGAGTCGACCTTGTCGAGCAGCGCGTCGATGGGCGGGTCGATGATGCCCTTGTCACGTCCGGCCATGATGAACCTCCAGGATCGAATGGCGGTGGGAAAACTCGCGGGGAATGCCCACGCGGGAGAAATCGTGGCCGCAGGATGCCGCGGCATCTTTTCATTCTATCAGCGCCGCGCCGGCGCCGAGCTCATCGATGTTTGCCGTTGCTGAATGCCGTTAATCCGTCCCGACACGCCGCTTCGGGGTGGTCGAGGCGGCGGCTGCGGACGGATGAACCCGCCGACTCAGCGCGCGAGCGCGGCGATCTCGGCGGCGGCGCGCGCGACGTCGTCGTTGACGACGCGGTAATCGAACTCCCCTTGCGCGGCGAGCTCCACCTTCGCGGTCTTGAGGCGGCGTGCGCGCTCCTCCGCTCCCTCCGTGCCGCGTCCGACGAGACGGTTGACCAGCTCGTCCCAGCTCGGCGGGGTCAGGAACACGAGGGTCGCGTCCGGGGCGGCAGCGCGCACCTGGCGGGCACCCTGCAGGTCGATCTCCAGGAGCACCGTGCGCCCCTCCGCCAGCGCCTTCTCGATGGGCGCGCGCGGCGTGCCGTAACGGAAGGCGTTGTGGACCGTCGCGTGCTCGAGGAGGGCGTCGTCGGCGATGAGGGCGTCGAAACCGTCATCGTCCACGAAGAAGTAGTGCTCGCCGTCGACCTCTCCCGGGCGCGGTGCGCGCGTGGTCGCCGACACCGACAGCAGGATCTCGGGGTGGTGATCCTTGATGTACGCGGCGACGGTGCCCTTGCCGACGGCCGTCGGGCCGGCCAAAACGATGAGGCGGCTGCGGCCGCTGCGCGGCTGGAGCGGCGGGAAGCGGCGGCGTCGAGCCACGCCGTGAGCGCGGCGCGCTGGCGCGTCCCGAGTCCGCCGAGCCGCTTCACGGGCGCGATCTCGAGCTCGGCGAGCACGCGGTCGCGCTTGCCCTCGCCGATGGCGGGCAGCGCCGTCAGGAACTCGGTGATCCGCATCGCACCGGCGGGCGAGTCGGGGGCGTCGAGGGCGCGCTGCAGCAGTTCCTGCGGCGTGATGACGCGCATCGCGACATCGTGTTTGAGCGCGGCGCGCTCGCGTCGGGCCGCGACAGCGCGACGGGATGCCGCGACGCGGTCGACCTCGGGAGGAGTGCGGGAATCAGCCATGGGATCTTCCACGGTACAGCTCTGCGCGCTCCGCGATGCGTGCGGCGAGGCCCTCCGGGCCGGCCGAGAGGATGCTGCGGCTCTCGCTCGCGATGACGGCCGCGGCGAGATCGCCGAAAACACGCGGGAGGTCGGCCGGCTGCGCCCCCTGCGCGCCGAAGCCCGGCGCCAGAAGCGGAACCGGACGCTCGAACGCACGCAGCCCGAGCGCGGCGAGATCGACCGTCGCACCGACGACGAGCCCCAGCGACGCCCACTCGTCGGCACCCGTCGGATCAGCGGCGACGACCTCGGCGGCCACCGTCGCGGCCACCGTCTCCTGCCCACGCCGGGCGGACTGCAGTCCCGCGGCTTCGGGATTGCTGGTGGCGGCGAGGACGAAGACGCCCTTGTCGTGCGCGAGCGCGTACGCGAACGTCGACGACAGTGCACCCACGCCCAGATACGGGCTGACGGTCAGCGCATCGGCCTCCAGCGCAGAGCCGGGCGTGAGCCACGCCGCGGCGTACGCGTCCATCGTGGTGCCGATGTCGCCCCGCTTGGCGTCGGCGATCACCAGCAGACCCGCGGCGCGCGCCGCCGCCATCACCTCTTCGAGGGCGGCGTAGCCGGCCGAGCCGAATCGCTCGAAGAACGAGACCTGGGGCTTGACGACGGCGACGGTGGATGCCGCGGCATCCACCGTGCGCAGCCCGAACTCGCGGACGCCGGCGGCGTCGACACCGAGACCCCACTCGCGCAGGAGCGCTTCGTGGGGGTCGATGCCGACGCACAGGCGTCCGCGCGCCGCGACGGCCTTCTGAAGTCGAGAGCCGAACGGCAGTCGAGAACCGGACGAGATCACACGGCCGCCCGCTGCTCGGCGGCGGCGAGAGCGTCCGACCGGTCGCGCGCATACTCCTGGAGGCTGCGCACCGAGAAGCCTTCACGCAGGACGGGCAGTGCGCTCACGGCGGCGCCCAGGACGGCCATCGTGGTGAACAGTGCCTTGTCGGCCGCCACCGCCGCCGCGCGGATCTCGTACCCGTCGGCACGGGCGATTCCTCCGGACGGGGTGTTCACGACGATGTCGATCTCCCCGGCGTTGATGAGATCGACGACGTTGCGCTCGCCGGACTCCTGCGTTTCGGAGTACTTGCCCACCACACCGACGCGGATGCCGTTACGGGCCAGGATCTCGGCGGTGCCCTCGGTCGCGATGAGGCGGAAGCCGAGCTCCTGCAGGCGGTGGGCCGGCAGGATGACGGCACGCTTGTCGTCATCGGCGACCGACAGGAACACGGTCCCCGACGTCGGCATGCCGCCATACGCCGCGGCCTGGCTCTTCGCGAACGCCGTCGGGAAGTCGCGGTCGATGCCCATGACCTCGCCGGTGGAGCGCATCTCCGGGCCCAGCACCGAGTCGACGGTGTGGCCGTCGGCGGTGCGGAAACGCTTAAACGGCAGCACGGCCTCCTTGACGGCGACGGGGGCGTCCAGCGGCACCCGTGACCCGTCCTCGGCGGGCAGGAGCCCTTCGGCCTTGAGCTCGGCGATCGTCGCGCCCGCCATGATGCGCGAGGCGGCCTTGGCGAGCGGAATGCCGAGCGCCTTCGACACGAACGGCACGGTGCGCGAAGCCCGCGGGTTCGCCTCGATGACGTAGAGGACCCCGGCCGAGACGGCGAACTGCACGTTCAGCAGTCCGCGGACACCGACGCCTTCCGCGATCGCATGAGTCGCGGCACGGACGCGGTCGATCTCGGTGCGACCGAGCGAGATCGGCGGCAGCGTGCACGACGAGTCGCCGGAGTGGATGCCGGCCTCCTCCAGGTGCTCCATGACGCCGCCGATGTAGAGCTCGTTACCGTCGTAGAGCGCATCGACGTCGAGCTCGATCGCGTCGTCGAGGAAGCGGTCGACCAGCAGCGGCTTGCCCTCTTCGATGACGACCTCGCCGGCGGTGCGGACGAAGTAGTCGCGCAGGCTCTCGGTGTCGTAGACGATCTCCATGCCACGGCCACCGAGCACGAAGCTGGGGCGCACGAGCACGGGGTAGCCGATCTCTTCGGCGATCGCGACGGCGCCCGCCTCGTCGATGGCGGTGTCATGACGCGGGGCGATCAGTCCGGCCCGGTCGAGCAGCTGCGAGAACAGCTCGCGCTCCTCGGCGATGTCGATCGCGGCGGGCGAGGTGCCGAGGATCGTGTACCCGGCCTCCTCGATGCCCTTC
>NZ_MEEL01000048.1:0-21649 GCF_001724435.1 Microbacterium sp. SCN 69-37 | reverse complement strand
TGGGCCGTTTGACGCCCATCGAGTTCGAGACCATCATGAACACGACCGTCGCACTGGCGGCGTGACTACAACCTGTCACCTATCCGTGCAGCAGTCCCAGCAGTGAGAACAAGGAACTCAGTCGACGCGAGCTTCGGCTGCGTTTCGTCGTCACCAACCCACCAGGTTCGGTTGAACCGCGGATTCAGGCGAGAGACCATGATTGCCTCGTGCGGCACGGCGAGCTTGTTGCTCATGATGGTTGACGCGGGCGTCCGCTCGGGTCTTGCACCGTCATCGAACGCGGGGAGGCTGTAGTGGTCGACCACTTGCTCGCCCAAAGTCTTCGGGTTCACAGTGTTCTTAGGAGTAGACACCAGGCGGCCGAGCGGAACACTCGGGAGCTCAGATCCGTACTGCACCGCCATCGCGTCGAGCAGGGCACTGGCAAGCACGATGGCTCGACGGTTCGACTCGATCTTGTCGTCGATCACACCCAGTGTCGCCGCAATCGATTCCTGCTCTGCACGGGGTGGGAGAAGAAGCTCGAGCGCGAATAGACGATCGGTTTGCAGTCGCCCGGTGCCATGACCCGCTTCGTCCACCATGTCGAGCACATCGTCCGACCTCGATTGAAGCGCGTAAGCGAGGAATGTCGGATCGAGGTCCGATCGAGGGATGAGACCCTTCAGGTCCTGGCTCAGGGCGACCTCACGTTGCGTGATCCCCATTCGGAATTCGCTCTTCAGACTCATCCCGCGCACCACCATGAGGATGGTGTCCTTCGGAACGAGCTTCGTGCCGCTCGCCGCTCCCAGCTCGGAGAGTCGCCGGTCCGAGTCGCGGATGCGGAAGCTGGTGAGGGATTTCGAACTCATCCAGGGAATTTCGCCACCCCAGTAAGACTTGTTCGAGGTTGCCGGCGTACCTCCTGAAACCCACCGACCAGCAGCGCCGAGTGTCGTCGACGTCCACTCGACGGTCATGAAACAAGGCCTCCGAGGCGGCGACGAATCTCCTCATCGAGCTCCCGGCCCCGATCGAACTCAGCGAACAGCTCACTAGTCAGTCGCTCGATCTTCTCCTCAATCGGCTCGTCGTCCTCTTCAGCGGCTTTTGTGCCGACATACCGTCCGGGAGTGAGGACGAAGTCGTGCTTCACGATCTCGCTTAGCGTCGCCGCCCTCGTGAACCCGGCAACGTCTTCGTAGCCGCCGTCGTGGTTGCGCCACGCTTGGTATGCGCCCGCGATCTTGGAGATGTCGTCATCCGTCAGGATGCGGAGGCGGCGAGACTCCATCGTGCCGAGCTTGCGGGCGTCAATGAAGAGCACCTCGCCGCGCCGCTCACGGTGACCGTTACCGTGCCGATCCTTACTCACGAACCAGAGTGAGACAGGGATTCCAGTGTTGAAGAAAAGCTTGTCGGGCATCGCGACGATGCAGTCGACGAGCTCCGCTTCGACAAGCTTGCGCCGGATCTCACCTTCGCCGCTGCTCTTCGACGAGAGCGACCCGTTCGCAAGGACGAAGCCCGCTGTGCCCTTCGGGCTCAGGTGGTAGATGAAGTGCTGCACCCAGGCGAAGTTGGCGTTGCCCTCCGGGGGCGTGCCGTACTTCCAGCGCGGGTCGTCGGCGAGCTTCGCGTCCCACCAGTCCGAGACATTGAACGGCGGGTTGGCGATCACGAAGTCAGCCCGCAGATCCGGGTGCAGGTCTTCGGTAAACGAGTCGGCGGAGTGCGTACCGAGGTCAGCCTCGATGCCTCGCAGGGCGAGGTTCATCTTGGCCAGCTTCCAGGTGGTGTCGGTGAACTCTTGGCCGTAGACGGAGATGTCGGTTCGCTTGCCGCCGTGGGCCTTCACGAACTCGGCAGACTGGACGAACATGCCACCCGAACCGGCAGCCGGGTCGTAGACGCGACCCTTGTACGGCTCGAGCATCTCGACCAGCGTCTTGACCACCGAGCGAGGCGTGTAGAAGGCTCCGGCGTCCTTGCCAGTCTCCTTGCCCGCGAACTGACCCAGGAAGTACTCGTAGACCCGACCCAGCACGTCGTCGGCACCATGGTCGTCGGTCGAGGTAAAGCCGATGGAGCCGATCACGTCGACCAGCTCACCGAGGCGACGCTTGTCGAGGCCGTCGCGACCGTAGTTGCGAGGTAGGACACCACGGATGGAGGCGTTCTCCTTCTCGACCAGGTCCATTGCTCGGTCGATGTCCTCGCCGACGCTGGAGAGCTTGGCCCGGCCTTGGATGTACTCCCAGCGGGCATCGGCAGGCACCCAGAAGATATTGTGGCTGGAGTACTCGTCGCGATCCTCGAGGAAGCTGGGCAGACGCTCCGGCTTGATGCCGTCTGCGGCCAGCTCGGATTCGAGGGTCTGGCGACGTTCCTCGAAGCGGTCCGAGATGTACTTCAAGAAGACCAGGCCGAGGACGACGTGCTTGTACTCGCTCGGCTCCTGGTTGCCACGCAGCTTGTCGGCAGCCTCCCAGAGAGTCTGCTCCAGAGACTTCTGGGGCTTCGGCTTCGCTACTCGCGCCATCTCACACTCTCTCGACGGAGCACCGGAGCTCCTGACTCTCACTACACGGGATGAATGTCACGTTATCGCGAGGCGCGGACGTGGTCCGGGATGGAGGTCGCGCGTGGCGAAACGGACGAACGGTGAGGGTCACCATCTCCTTCCTGACAGACTTCCGCTCACGCGTCGGGAGTTGGGTCCCGCTCATCGCCGAGTTCGATCCCGAAGCGATCAGCGATTTCCGCAAGCGGCACCTCGCGCATCCCGGCACGTTCACGCACAACGCGCTCGACCTCGCGATCGTCGATCGACTCGATCAAGTCCTCGACTACGCGATCCAGATCACCTTCGCCCAACGCGGCGAGCCGTGCGATCTCTGCTGCGGCGTCGGCGAGCGAGTAGAGACGCACCCAGGGATGCGCTCCGTGACGCGCGACCACGACCGACTCCCGCGTGTAGGAGCGGCCGTCACCTGCGACGAGCCAATGCTCCACTCCCTCGGCGGTGATGAAGAAGTCCACCACGCACTCACCGCACGGCATCTTGTAGACGCCGGCTGTAGCGCTTGTCAATGAGACCCAGAGCGCCGAAGTCCCGGTAGGCCTGCAGCTTTCGCCATACGGTGCGCGGATCGACAGAGCCACCCGGCGTCAGCTGGCCGACGCTGCGCACGATCTCGGCTATGACCCGGTTCGTCTCCTCCACGTCTCTGCGCGCTGAGTTCAAGAACCGGTCAAGTCGGGTCACGTGCGGTGACCACAGTTCTATCTTCATCTGTTGGTGCAGCGGCAGCGCCTTCAGCGATTGCGGATCGAAAGTGCGAACCTGACGAACTTCTCGTTGAGGCCACTCGATCGATGGGTCCCGCTGCAACTCGTTAATGAGGACCACGCGAACATAACCCTCGTCAACAGCGCGCAGACGAGCCGACGCAGCGTCGTACGCGATCAGTTCGAACACCACTCCGTCCCAGACCAGACGGTCTCCGAGTTCTAGATTCATCCCCATACCCTCCCTGTGCACACTGCAACGGATTCGAACTCCAGACGGCGCCCGAGATCCACCTCGAGCGCTCCATGCCAGATCGCCGCGAGGAGCAAGCCGCGCGCGGGGCTGCTCGTTCCGTCGAAGTACGACGCCCAGTCACGGAGCGTGCGCGTTTCTCCTCGGCGGGCAGTGAGCATCTTCGCGACCTGCTCAGGACATACCCAGCGGGAGTGGCGATACCCCGAAAGAAGACGAATGTTCCAGTCCTCGACCTTCGTGAGGTCCGCAAACAGCCGATAGTCCGCCTCGAGCGAAGCTGCCCACGCAGCCGTGATCGCGAAGAGTTCGGCGTCGCGTGGTTTGATGCGGCCGCGGGGACGAACATCGACGATGAGCCGCGACCCGTCCGACCTGCGGATGAGGAAGTCTGGGAAATGCGTCATGCCCAGGCTGCCCCAGCGAAGCTTGAACGGCTGAGTGGCGATGTCGGCAACGCCGGGATCTCGATCGAGAATCGACAGCGCTGTCTTCTCGTACAGCGACTCGAACCAGTGGTGGCGCCTTGTCGTCGCCGACCAGTACACGCCGGAGTAGTTCTCCCGCCCCGGATACGCCTTGGAGATTCGGATGGGATCGATCCGCGACAACTCAAGTTCGCTTACTTGATCGGGCCCGATATCGCACACCCGACCGCCGTACTTCACCTCGACAGTCCCAGCTGCGAGTTCCGAGGCGGTGTGCCCGGATGGCGCGAAGGTTGTCAGGATCACCGTGCGAGGTCTCTCGTGGTCGAGGATCGTGAGCCTGACAATGCGTACATCGGGTACGTGCTCGGCGCCAAGCTACGTCGGCGGGCACCTGGCGCGTTGCGCGACGCGCCGAACGACTGACAGATTCAATGGCGCGGATGACACGCGCTTGGCTCTACTGACAGTTCACTTGGCTCTACTGACAACTTGCGTGGTGTCGGACAGAAGATTCGACTTTCGTATGAAGTCACGAAAAGGTAACGGAAACCCCTTGTGGCCGTTATCTGGTCGTTATAGAGTGCTCGCACGGTAGTTGTTTTGCTGTGGCAGCTACCGGCATGTGATTGCAGGACACTCTTGGTGCAAGGGACAAGGGCCGGTCGGAAGCCTCTCCGACCGGCCCTTACTCTTGCGCTTCTTCCTCCCCCGTCACACTCCGCCGAGAGTTCTCCACAATCGTTCTCTGACCGGGATTTATCTTCGCCTCAGTGTCCGAGGCCCGCGAGAGAATCGAGGCATGGTCACCACCGATCCGCACACCGCACGCGCTGAGCGTGCTGTCGTCGGCGAGATCGTCGAGGCCCTCGTCGACCGGCGCCGGCGCATCGCGGCGTTGCAAGCGGAGGAGGCGGAACTCCTGCACGCCGCTCAGGAGTTCGCGCTCGCGCAGCGCGCGACACCGACGGTCGACCGCCACGCCCCGGACGACATCACCGTGCGTTCCGTCGCCGCTGAGATCGGTGCCGCCACGCGTCAGTCCGACCGCACCGTGCAGACACGCATGGACGATGCCGCGATCCTGGTCACGCGCTTCCCCGCCACGCTCACCGCGCTGGCCGAGGGACGCATCAGCCGTGCGCACGCGGCGGTGATCGCGGATGCCGGGGTACGCGTGACCGATGACCATGCCCGTGCCGCCTACGAGGCGGCCGCTCTCGCCGTCGCCGAGCGGGAGACGGCGGGCAGGCTGCGCCCGGCCGCCCGACGACTGGCCGACCGGCTGGACCCGGCTCCCGTCAAGGACCGCCACCGGGTCGCGTGCCGCGAGCGGCGCGTCTGGGTCGCCGACCGCGACGACGGCATCGCCGAGCTCGGGCTGACCGGTCCGGCACACCTCGTGCACGGCGTCTTCGACCGCCTCACGCAGCTCGCGAAGGCTATCGCCGGCAACGGCCGTCCTCCGGTGGCGGATGCCGACCCCGCAGGAGAGATCGGAGCGATTCCGGACGGGACGATCCCCGCCGCCGTCGACGCGGCCTCTGCGCCGACAACCGATACGCGCCGACTCGACGAGATCCGCGTGGACGTCGCGCTCGACCTTCTGCTGTGCGGCCATGCGACGGCCGAGGCGAGCAACGACAGCATCCCCGCGGCCGACGCGATCCGCGCGCGTGTGCAGATCACCGTTCCGATGACCACCCTCATCGCGGACGGGGAGGAACCGGCCGATCTGACCGGCTACGGCACCATCGACCCCGCGCTCGCCCGCGAGATCGCGGGGAGCACGCCCGGCTGGGACCGCCTGCTGATCAGCCCGAGCACGGGAGCCGTTCTCGCCGTCGACCGCTTTCGCCCGTCTCGAGAGCAGCTGCGGCTGCTCCGCGCGCGCGACGAGCACTGCCGCTTCCCCGGATGCCGTCAGCCGCTCCCACGCTGCGACGTCGACCACACCATAGCCCGCGAACACGACGGCCCGACCACCGTGACGAACCTGGCGCATCTCTGTCGACGACATCACACGCTCAAACACCACTCGGCCTGGCGCGTCCGACAGCGGGCGGACGGGACGCTCGAATGGACCAGCCCCGGCGGCCGCGTGCACGACGACCGCCCCGCGCGCACGCTCGTGTTCGAACCACCGCCGTTCTGAAATCACGCCACCCGACCTACCCGGCCCGATCGCCGCAGGACCGTCCGCGTGCCGATCACGTGACGATCGCGCCACGCTGCGCAGCATCCTCGAAGGCGACGAGCCCGGCGACAGCGGCGACCTGGATCGCGGAGCGCCGGCCTGACGACGTGTCAGACCCCGCCGCCTCCGCCTCCGCCACCGCCGCCCCCGGCCGAACCTCCCCCGCCGGATCCGCCCGACGTCGACGACGACGACATCGCCGCGCTCGACAGCGAGCCGATCCCCGCAGAGAACGACGACACGTCGAAGGCACCCGTGCCGTAGTACCAGACCGGTCCGGCGGCGCCGACCGCCGTGTACAGCACCGCGAGCTCCGCCGACCACTGCTTCTCCTGGCCGAACACGACGGCATACGGCAGCAGCTTCTCGTAGAGATCCAGCTTCTGCCGCGGGTCGTTCACGTCCACGGCGACCCGCTCCGCGCCGGCCGGCGACTGCAGCATCCGGATGCGGTCGGCCTCGGCCCATCGGATGAACTCCTCGAGCCCTCGGAGGTGATCGCGGGTCTCCGCCCCCAGCGCCGTCAAGGGCTTGCGCACGCACATCCCGATCACCATGACCGCGATCGCCACGCTGACACCGATCACGGTCCACGGAAGCGCCGGCTGCACGTACGACCCGATCGCGACGAATCCCAGTCCGAGCGCGAGCCCGGCACCCGCCACCGCGAGCAGGATCGGAACCCAGCGCGCACGCGCCGGGACCGCACGCCGCAGACCGCGCGTCGTCAGCTCCGTCTCCGCCGCCGCAAGGATCTTCTGCGCGACCTTCGAGAACCGCGTGTCCTGCTTCCCGAACGTGTACTGCGCACCGGGCATCCCGCCGGGGAAGAGCCCGTCCAGAAGCATCTGACCATCGCCGTCGGCCTTCCACCGATCGACGAGCTCGGCGACGAGCTTCGGCTTGCCCCACCCGCGGGCCTCGGACTCGAGGATGCGGATCGAGCCGCGCACGGCCTGCTCCAGCACCTCCGCCGGAATCGCCTTCGACGACTGTCCGAGAAGCACGGCACTCTCCAACGCATCCACGATGCGCGGTGGATCGTACTCGGCGATGATCGTCGGCCGGCCCGGCTCGTCGGCGAGCTGCCGGCGACGAGCGCGTACGCCGAGCACACCCGCGCCGACGGCGAGCAGACCCGCCCCGAGCTGACCCCAGCCGAACGGAGAGGCCAGGTATCCGGAGTCGAACGTCGCGAACGTGCCGTCCGCGAACCCGACGGCCATCGTGAGCGTCTGGTTGGGCTGCACGTCGTCGGCGACGGCCGTCACCACCGTGCCTCCGCCCGCCGCGGCATCCGGAGCCGACGAGATCGACGCGCACGAGCTCGTCGCGCCCTGCGCGCCCTGATAGCAGGACATCCGTCCGGTCAGGGCTTTCGCGAGCGTCTCGTCCAGGTGCAGCCGAGCCGCCACCCGCCCGAACGATTGCCCCCACGCCACGCCGTTGACGTCCCAGTAGAACTCGAGGCCGGAATCGGGGAAGTCCCACGTCACGTTCTCGATCGTGTAGGTGAGGACGAAGGTCTGCGCACCCCGCAGGTATTCATCCGATCTCGAGACAACCGAGAAGACGCCGTCCTCGTCCTCGACCTCGCTCGGTCGGGGGGCGCCGTCGCCGTCGGTCACCGAGACGAGCCGCGGGCGCAGCGGCTGTCCGTTGTAGGAGTCGGGGATCTGGCGGCGGATGCCGTGGTTCTGATCCACCTCCGGGAACTGCGCGACGAGCGTCTCGACGACTCGCATCCGGCTCGTGCCGTCGTCGGCGCGCGTCAGGGTGTAATCGGCGGTCATCGACGAGAACGAGAAGTCGTCGACACCGGCCGGGGCGGCCCGTCCGACGGATGCCGCGGGAGCGACCTCCGGGACGGGGCCGGCCCACGCGGGAGCTGCCACCGCGACCGTCATCGCCGCCACCGCGCCGGCGACCGCGACGGTGGCGCGGACGATTCCTGCACGTGCGCGCCGCATGCGCTCCAGCCTATGGGGCGGCGTCCGAACGGCGCACTACAGTTGACGCCATGACCGACCGCCGCCTCGCCATCTCCGCGTGGGAGAGCCTCTTTCGCGCGCAGCACGAGATCCTGCGCGAGATCAGCGACGACTTCGGAGACGACGAGCTGACCCAGGCCGAATACGACGTGCTGCTCACCGTCGTCCGCGGCGACGACAACACCGCACGCCTGCGCGACGTGACCGCCAACATGCTGATCAGCCAGCCGAGCGTGTCACGGCTCGTCGACCGAATGGTCGCCCGCGACCTCATCAGCAAGTGCGTCGACCCTCTGGACGGCCGCGGCGCGATCGTCCGCGCCACCGAGCGCGGGGTGAGCGCGTTCCGTCGCCTCGCGACCGTGCACGGTCGTTCCATCGCCGAACGGATGTCCGTGCTGAGCGACGACGAGCTCGAGCAGTTGGAGCGGCTGACGACGAAGCTGCGCCGCGCCTGAGCCCTCACGACGAACGGCGCCGCAGCGTCGCGGCGGCGAGCACGAGGCACACGACGGTCACGGCCGCGACGATCAGAACCGGACGCCACAGATCCCAGCCGTCGTCGCCGGCGCTCACGGCCCCGACGGCGTCGATGGCGTAGCTGAGCGGGAGCACCGCACTCAGCGCATGCAGCCAACAGTCCGAACGCGGTGCCCAACAGCGCATCCAGCACCGCGACCAGCCCCAGCTGCCAGACGGGGCCGGTCAGCTGCAGCCCGCAGACGACCACCGCGTATGCCACGGTGACAACGGCCTGCACGACAGCGATCAGACCGAACGCGAGGGCGTAGCCGACGATGACGTCCGCCTTCGCGATCGGCGTCGTGAGGAGCCGTTCGAGGGTGCCGCCGCGCCGCTCCCGCAAGGTCGTGATCGACGTGACGAGGAACATCACGATGAACGGGAAGACCGCCAGGATGCCGCCGCCGAACTGGGAGAACACCCCCGGACGGTCGGAGAAGATCCAGGCGAACAGGCCGACCAGCAGCGCCGGCGCCAGGATCATCAGCGCGACCGATCGCGGGTCGTGCCGCAACTGGTGGAGCACCCTGCCCGCCGTCGCGCCCAGGCGCCGCACGTTCATCCCCGCACCCCCGACGCGGAGCGCACCAGCCGGAGGAAGGCCGCATCGGGATCGGACGCCCCCGCATCGGCGAGGAAGCGCGCCGGCGTCGTCTGCGCCAGCACACGCCCCTCGCGCACCAGCACGAGCTCGTCGCAGCGCAGCGCCTCATCCATCACATGGCTCGACACGATCAGCGTGCGCCCCGCGTCGGCCAGCGCACGGAACAGATCCCAGAGACCTTCGCGCAGCAGCGGATCCAGACCGACCGTCGGCTCGTCCAGGACGAGGAGATCGGGCTCGCCCAACAGCGCGATGCCCAGCGACACGCGCCCCCGCTGACCACCCGACAACGATCCCACCAGCCGGTGCTCCTGCGGCGCCAACCCGACGGCGTCGACGACCCGCGCCACCTCGGTCGCGGGCACGGCACGAGCGGCGGCGAAGTACGCGAGGTTCTGACACACCGTGAGATCGTCGTACACCGCGCCGCCCTGGCTGTCGTACGCCACGCGCCGGCGCAGTCCACGCGAGCCGGCCGGCATCCCGAGCACCGTGACGGTTCCGCCGGCGATCCGCTGGACCCCCACGATCGCTCGCATCAGGGTCGTCTTGCCGCCTCCGCTCGGGCCGAGCAGTCCCGTGATGCGGCCGGCCGCGATGTCGAGGTCGAGACCGTCGAACACGGCCGTGCGCCCGCGCCGCACGCGGAGGCCGCGCACGGTGACCGCGGGGTCGACTGCGAGGCTCATCATGCCCGCATTATCGCGCCGGCTTCGTCGCCTTGCCCTCGAGCCACAGCGTGTCGCTCTCATCGCTGTGCGCCGTACCGGTGCCCACATGGGTCGACACGATCTTCGGCCCCTTCGTGATCACGTGCACGAGCGCCATCGCGTGCCCGCGCCCGAGTCCGTAGTCCGCGGCGAGCCAGGCGACGATCTCACCGGCCTTCGTCCCGGGGCCGAAGCCCTTCGCCGCCGCCTCGTCGACGAACTGGCGCGGCGTCCGCCCGGTCTTGTCCTCGATGTTGTCGAGATATGCCTGAAACGACATCCTTGCCCCTTCCTCTGACCTCTCCCCGGCTACCACCGGTTGCGGACATCCTCCGCGAAACCTTCGATGCCGTCGAACGCGATCACGCCGCCGTCCCCGGCGAACGTCCCCGTCCAGGTGCCGAAGCACTGATCCGTTCGCGAGGAGACCACGCCGAGGTTCGTCGCGAACTTCTTGTCGTAGAACGGCGTGAAGACGGCATCCAGCCCTCCCCCATGCACCCGCCACGGCCGCAGCGGCGCGGCGAGGTCGTAGTCCCAGGCGACGGGCTCGGAGATCTTGTGCAGCGTGCCGTCGAGCACGACGGCGTTCTCCGTCGACCCCGTCCCGTCGGTCCATCGCCCTCCGACCTGGATGCCGAGGCTGCGTCCGTCTGCGAGGGTTCCCGACCCGGCGCCCCAGTTCCACGACACGTCGTAGCGCCAGCGTCCTCGCCCGTGATCCAGCACCGCCCACGATCCCGCCGGCACCTCGTAGTCGACGCCGTCGAGCGTCAGCACTCCGGATGCCGGGAGCGCGACGTCCTTCACGGTGTACTGGAACCGCCGCGACGACCACGGCACCACGACCGCCAGCAGCTCGTGTCCGGGCGGGCGGCGCACCGTGATGTCGAAGGACGCGTCCGGGATCCCGGCGTGCAGACGCCAGAGCGACCCGCGCTCGGCCGGCGTGATGGTGGCGGCGAGGTCGGCGTGCCGCGCGATCGTGATGCCGGTGCCCAGCGAGGCGGGCAGCGACACCTCCCGCGACGGCAGCACCGTGACGCTGCGACCCCACGAACGGGTCTTGGCGCGATCGTGGATCCACACTTCGTGCACGGCCGCATAGTCCAACGACGACACCGTGAGCGAGACGATGTGCGTGGGAGTCATGACGTTCCAGTACTCCCAGCGCTTGTTGCGTCCCCACGAGCGGACGAAACGTCCGCGCCCGATGCCACGGGTGTCGATGAGCGGCGCGCGGGCGAAGCCGATCGCCGCCGGGTTGAGTCGACCATCGGGACCGGTGAGGGCGACGGGTTCGGTGATCTCGCGCTCGCGCGCGACGGGGGGTGCGGTCATCGGCATCCTTGCTGACGTTCCGAGTGCTGGTGCTTCCGGTGGGTGCTTCGACACTAGCGCGCAGGCGCGAACCGCCCCGGTCCTCGCGGACACGGGGCGGTTGTGCGCGGGTGCGCGGACCGGCACTACTGCTCGACCGGGTGCGGCTCCTGCGCCGACTCGTGCGCCTGGATCGTGGGCGCACCGCCGTCGGCGACGACCTGGACCTTGCGCGGCTTCGCCTTCTCGCTCACGGGAATCGTGACCGTCAGCACGCCGTTGCTGTACGTCGCGGTGATGCCGTCGGTGTCGATTCCCTGACCGAGGTTCAGCTGGCGCAGGAAGCTCGCGGTCTCACGCTCGCGCGTGATCCACTTCACGCCGTCGCCCTCGCTCAGCGTGCGCTCGGCGCGGATGGTCAGCAGCTGGCCGTCCACATCGATGTCGACCGAGCCCGGGTCGATTCCCGGAAGGTCGGCGCTGAGCACGTAGTGGTCGCCGTCGCGGTAGAGGTCCATCGGCATCCGGCGGGGTCCCCGGCGCGTGTCGAAGAGGCCCGACGCGATGCGGTCGAGGTCACGGAACGGGTCATACGTGGCCATTTTTCTCTCCTTGTCCTGTGTCACTATGAGGGTCTGTCAAAGTTGAGCCTCATCGACTCAACTAGCATCAGATTAGCACTCGACACAGGAGAGTGCCAACGGTTCACGCACAGCGAACGCGAGCGATCGCTGTGCGCCGTTCACCTGGCCCTCGCGCCGGAACCCGCACTGCTGTTTCCGGCGCCGCCGCCCATTCAGCACACGGAACCCTTCCTCCCCACGTGCGGCAACAGCGCCAGTTCTCCACGAACCGGCGGACGGTGTCCACGGCATCAGGAGATGGGCCCAGCATGAGCGGATGCCGCGCCCACCCCGACCACTCCCGCCGACATTGCCGCAGGTGTTCACCGCTGCCGACGCGTCGACGGCCGGCGTCACTCGCGGGCGCCTCTCGGCTCGCGACCTCGACGCACCCTTCCGCGGAGTCCGCGTCCGGCGCGACACGGACGGCGCCGCACCGCACGACGAGGACACGCCGGACGAGATCGCCCGGCGCAACATCCTGGGTCGCGTCCGCGCCCACGCACTCGTGCTGCCGCCCCCTGCGTTCTACACCGGGACGACGGCGCTCGCGATCCACGGGCTCCCCTTCCCCGACGCGGATGCCGCGGCATCCGCCGACCTCGACGTCGCCGTTCCCGCGCCACACCGTGCGCTCCGGCGGACGGGCATCACCGCCGTGCAGATCAGCCCGATGCTCGTTCACACCACCGTCCGGGCGGGCCTTCCGGTCGCGACGCCCGCCTCCGCCTGGGCGATGCTCGCCCGCGAGCACACGGTTCGAGACCTGGTGGTGATCGGTGATGCGATCATCCGCGTGCCCCGCGACGGATGGGGGCGGCGTCGGCCCGACGCTCAACACGCCGGACTCGAGAAGCTGGCCGCGGCTGTCTCCGCAGGCCGCCGTTGCGGAATCGCGAAGCTCCGTGCCGCGCTTCCCCTGCTGCGCACCGGCAGCATGTCGCCGCTCGAGACGGACTGGCGACTGTCGCTCATCGGGACGGGCCTGCCGGAGCCCGAGCTCGACGTGGAGGTGCGCGCGCCCGACGGTCGGCTGCTCGGCATCAGCGATGGCGCGTTCGTGACGCACCGGGTCGCGGTCGAGATCGAGGGCGATCACCACCGCACCTCGCGTCGCCAGTGGGTGCGCGACCTCGAGAAGTACTCCGACTACGTGAACCTCGGCTGGGATGTTGTGCGCCTGAGCGCCGCGCACATCCGACACGATCCCTCGCGGGGAGTCGCGCTGGTCCGCGCCGCCCTCGCACGCCGAGGTTGGCACGCGTGACCGGTCGCTCGGTTGACGCTTGCACCGGTAATCACATCGCGATTTCCCGCGCGAACGCCAACTGAACCGCGGCAGGCGCGCGCGGCGCTCAGCACTCGACGACGTTGACGGCGAGTCCGCCCTCGCTGGTCTCCTTGTACTTGGTCGACATGTCGATGCCGGTCTGACGCATCGTCTCGACCACGGCATCCAGCGGCACGTAGTGCGTGCCGTCGCCGCGCAGCGCGAGGCGCGCGGCGGTGACGGCGGTGGATGCCGCGATCGCGTTGCGCTCGATGCAGGGGATCTGCACGAGCCCACTCACGGGGTCGCACGTGAGCCCCAGGTGGTGCTCCATCGCAATCTCGGCGGCGTTCTCGATCTGGCGGTTCGTGCCGCCCATCACCGCGGTCAAGCCGCCGGCAGCCATCGCGCACGCCGAACCCACCTCGGCCTGACACCCGCCCTCGGCTCCCGAGATCGAGGCGTTGGCCTTGAAGAGGGAACCGAGAGCCGTGGCCGTCAAGAGGAATCGACGGATGCCGCGACGACGGTTCGCCTCGGCGAGCTCCTGCACGGTGGCGACGATGTCCTCCGACCCGTGCGCCGCCTCACCCGCCTCGCGGCCGTCCGGACCGTGCAGCCCGAGAAGCGCCGAGCCAACGAGTTCGCCGTAGGGAGTGACCGCGTTCTCCGCCCCGATGCCCGCATCGGCGAGGAAGCGCCACCAGTACATCGCGACGGCCGGAAGGATGCCGGCAGCACCGTTCGTCGGCGCTGTCACGACGCGTCCTCCGGCGGCGTTCTCCTCGTTGACGGCCAGTGCGAACGCGCCGAGCCACTCACCGGGAAGCTCGCGACCGGTCGCCTCGACGCTCTCCAGCTGCGCGCGGATCGCGCCCGCGCGCCGCTTCACCTTCAGCATTCCCGGCAGCACCCCTTCGGCGTGCAGGCCCGCATCGACGCACGCCGCCATGGCGTCCCAGATCGCGTCGAGGCCGGCCGCGACGTCCGCCTCCGGCCGCAGCGCCTCCTCGTTGCGCCGGGCGACCTCCGCGATCGTGAGCCCGTAGGTATCGCAGACGTCCAGCAGCTGCGCCGCCGTCGCGTACGGCAGCGGGAAGGATGCCGCGGCCACCGCCGCCGGCTCACCCTCGCGCCGGATGAACCCGCCGCCGATCGAGTAGTAGGTGTCTTCGTGCAATGCGAGACCCGCGGCATCCCGCGCGACGAGCGTCATCGCATTGGGGTGTCCGGGAAGACGCGTCCGCGGCGCGAGCACGATGTCCGACCGAGAGAAGGGGATCGGCGTGCGACCGTCCATCAGGAGGAGCGCGCCGTCGGACCAGTCGGTCCAGGCGCCGCGCACGTGAGCCGGATCGACGGTCTCGGGCACGTACCCCTGCAGGCCGGCGACGACCGCGTCGGGGGTGCCGTGCCCGATGCCGGTAGCGCCGAGTGAGCCGTAGAGGGCGCACTCCACGCGGGCGAGGGTCGGCAGATCGGCGACGCGGCGCGCGAAATCGCGAGCCGCGCGCAGCGGGCCCACCGTATGGGAGCTCGACGGTCCTACCCCGATGGAGAACAGGTCGAACGCCGAGACGTACGCACTCACGCGTGTGAGCCTACGCCGCCTCCCGGTCGGGCCCCGCCCGATACGCTGAGACGGAGGGGGCACCATGACCGCACTGACCACGTCCGACGCCGATCGCGGCGCGGCACTCGAGGCCTGCGAGGCGGCAGGGCGTGTGGATGACGCGTTCCTCGCCCGGTTCGACGAGCAGTTCCCGCGGCTGCACGAGCTCTTCACCCGCCTCTACGGCGAGCGTGCCGACGGCAGGGAGCAGCTGGCGGCGACGGTGGCGGCGGCATCCTCCTCGTGGAACGCGCGTCCCCTCGATCTGAAGGTGCACGACGCACAGCGCGCCGCCGACCCCGAGTGGTTCCAGTCCGAGCGCATGCTGGGCGGTGTCTGCTACGTCGACCGCTTCGCCGGCAACCTCGCCGGCGTGCGCGAGCTGATCCCCTCGTTCCGCGAGCTCGGGCTCACCTACCTTCACCTCATGCCGCTGTTCGACGCTCCCCTCGGCGACAACGACGGTGGCTACGCGGTGTCGAGCTACCGGCGCGTGAATCCGAGCCTGGGCACGATGGCGCAACTGGCCGAGCTCGCGGCGGAGCTGCGGATGGCGGGCATCTCACTCGTGCTGGACTTCATCTTCAACCACACCAGCAACGCGCACGAGTGGGCGCAGAAGGCCGTGGCGGGCGATCCCGACTACGCCGACTTCTACCTGATCTTCCCCGACCGGGAAATGCCCGACGCCTACGAACGCACCACGCGCGAGATCTTCCCCGACGACCACCGCGGCTCGTTCGTGCAGCTCGAGGACGGCCGCTGGATCTGGTCGACCTTCTACCACTACCAGTGGGACCTCAACTACGCGAACCCCGCCGTCTTCCGGGCGATGGCGGGCGAGATGCTGTTCCTGGCGAACCAGGGCGTCGAGGTGCTCCGGATGGATGCCGTGGCCTTCATCTGGAAGCGTCTGGGAACGTCCTGCGAGTCGCTGCCCGAAGCCCACCTGCTGCTGCAGGCGTTCAACGCGGTGCTCGCGATGGCAGCGCCCGGCATGATCTTCAAGTCCGAGGCGATCGTCCACCCCGACGAGGTGGTCAGCTACATCTCACCCGAGGAGTGCCAGCTGTCGTACAACCCGCTGCAGATGGCGCTGACGTGGGAAGCGCTCGCCACGCGCGACGGCCGACTCCTGCAGCAGGCGCTGGATCGTCGCCACGCACTGCCGGCCGGCACCGCCTGGGTGAACTACGTCCGCAGCCACGACGACATCGGCTGGACCTTCGCCGACGAGGACGCCGCGGAGCTCGGCATCGACGGCTACGCGCACCGGCAGTTCCTCAACCGCTTCTACACGGGCCGCCACGAGGGCACGTTCGCGCGCGGTGTCGCCTTCCAGGAGAACCCCGTCACCGGCGATGCCCGCGTCACCGGAACGACGGCTTCTCTGGCCGGGATCGAAGCCGGCGACCCCGGCGGGGAGGATCGCGTGATCCTCGCGCACGCCCTCGCCCTGTCGACCGGCGGCATCCCCCTGCTGTACCTCGGGGACGAGGTCGCACAGCTCAACGACTACTCCTACGCCGACGATCCGGTTCGCCGTGGCGACACCCGCTGGGTGCACCGCGGCCATCGTCCGCGCGACGCCTACGCGCAGCGAGACGACGACACCACGCCGGCCGGGCGGGTGTTCCGCCGGCTCACCAAGCTGATCTCGGTGCGCCAGCAGTCTCCGGAGCTCGCGGGCAACGCGCTCATCCCCTTCCATACCCCGCACCCCGCCGTCGTCGGCTACCAGCGCCTCGGTGAGACCAGCACGCTGCTGGTGCTGGCGAACGTCGGCGACGCCGAGGTCACGATCGATCCGCTCACGCTGTCGGGCTTCGCGCGCACCGCCTTCGACCCCGTACACGACGCGAGCGTCGACCTCGACGAGGGCGTCACGCTACGCCCGCACGGGTTCGTCTGGCTGCGCGTCACGCCCGTCTGACGGGTGCGACCTGAGGGGTCTCAGGCGCCGAGCAGCCCGCCACGCGGGCGGAACACCCCGGCCCGGGCGAGCGCGAGGTAGAGCAGGCAGCCGAGGCACACGCCGAACGCCGCGTTGAGGAAGGCGGCCACGAAGGCGAGTGCCGCGGCGATCGGCAGGGCCCATGCGACGCCGGCCACGTGCAGCACGAGGCCGACCGTCACGACGACGAAGCCGATGACCTGCGCGAAGCGCGGAGGCCGCGGGTCTTCGAGGTCGACCGGCGGCTGCAGGCGCGGTCGGATGGCGACGCGGTACAGCGCGCCCCACGGCGCCGTGCGCGGAGCGGCAAAACCCCACACGAAGAGGAGATCGACCACGAGCAGCAGGACGAACGCGGGGTCAGAGACCCGCTCGGCGAGAGTCGTGCCCTCGCGAACGGCCGTCCCCAGCAGAGCGAGGAACGTACCGGCCAGCAGAAGCAGGGCGGTGATGGATGCCGCGAAGCGCGGACCCCGGGGATCGATACCGGCGGGGCGGACGGAGGCGGGAGCGGAAGTGGCCACGCAGATACGTTAGGTCGCCGCGCAGGCGCCGGGGCCGGGATCGTCACACTTCTTCACGCACGCACGCACGCGCGATCGCCGATGCCGCCAGGGAACGAGAAAGGCCCGCGGCATGCCGCGGGCCTTTCTGGTTACTGTCTCAACACAGTGTGCGCCCGAAGGGACTCGAACCCCTAACCTTCTGATCCGTAGTCAGATGCTCTATCCATTGAGCTACGGGCGCAGTTTCCGGCACCTCTTCGAGGGCCGAGGACCAGCTTAGCCTACGCATCGGGATGTGACGAATCGAGGCCCTGCTGCTTCTGCTGTGCCGCGACGCTGCGGCGATGGGCGCGCAGTTTCGGAAGGTCAACGAGCCGCAGGGCCTGCATCCGCGCCGTGCGCATGCGCTCGTAGTCGGGATCGAGGTCGGGGCGCGCCGCCTCGATCCGCAGCGTCCGATCGATGTTGCCCGCGACCTCCGTCCACGCGGCATCCCGCGCGTCGAGGACCAGCTTGCGCAGCTCTTCGGCGTCGTCGGCGCGACGGCGAAGCTCGTGGGCGACGTGCAGCGACTGCTTCTGGCGCCGGCGCAGGTTGCGCACATCGCGGCTGCGATAGTCGTGCGTCCCATCGGAGTCGGTGTGGCGGCCGCGGGCCGCGCGGCGCTGTCGTTCGGTGCGCGCCGCGTCTTCCTCCGCTTCGGCAGCGAGGGTCTCCAGGGCCTCCTTGGCCTCGGGAAGATACCGATCGAGGTCGAAGTCCTCTCCCTCGGCGAGGATGTGGACGAGGATCGTGTTCTTCAGGCTCAGGCGCGTCGCAGCGGACGCGATGTACAGCCCCTCCGCAACCACGTCACGGGTGCGTACGCGCTTCTCGTTGACCACGGCATCCCCTCCCCTCGATCCTAGGGAAGACCGACGCCGCGGCGGAACGCGCGACGGGTGCTCAGGCCGGCGACGTGTACCGATCGGAGCTGAAGCCGATGATGAAGAATCCGATCGGGGCGAACAGCAGCAGCAGCACGATCGAGAAGAAGGCGCCGTGGCCGAAACCGCGGCCGATGCGGATCGCCACGATGATGAAGAAGACCACGTTGACGAGCGGAACGATCGCCAGCAGCCCCCACCACGCCGAGAATCCTGCGATCTTCACTTGGATGAACCAGTTCACGATCGGGATGAGGGCGAGGATGCCGGGGTATCCGGCCTTGCTGAACACCTTCCACATCGCCACGGCGAGCAGCACGTAGTAGGCGACGAAGAGGACGAAACCGGTGCCGCCGCCGAAGGCCGCCTGCCACTGGTCCAGAGTGCCGGTGTTGTTCACGGCGCCATCCTAGGGGCCGCGCGCGCCGTGCCAACACTGCCCGATCCGGCTACCACGGTCACCGCGCCGGCGGCAAGCCCTTTCGCGCGGCGGCGATCCTTCATACCGTGGAGGTCCGACCTGATGAAAGGAGTCGCTATGGGATTCATCGACGACGCGAAGGACGCGGCCGAGACGGCCGGCCGGAAGATCAAGGAAGGCTTCGAGGACACGGTCGATCGTGTCTCCGACAAGATCGACGAGGCGAAGGCCGACGCCGAGGTCAAGAAGGCCGAAGCCGAGCGCGACTCCGTCCACAAGCGCAACGAGATCAAGGAAGAGATCCGCGGCGACAACTGAGTCGCCGATCTCACGCCGAAGGGCCCCGACGCATCCGTGTCGGGGCCCTTCGGCGTGAGAGGGCGGCGGCTGCGCTCAGGCGTCCACGGCGGCGATACGCCACGAGGCCGAGACCGACCCGCCGGCGGGGATGACGATCAGGCCCGCGTCGTAGTCGTAACGACCGGCATTGAAGGCGTCGGGAGCACACGTCATCGGCTCGACCGCGAGGCCGGCGCGATGACCGGGGTCGGGGCTGCCGTCGGCCAGGGGCGGACGGTCCGCCGTGTGGATCTGCACCCACGGGCATGCCTGGTCCCAGACCATCTCCACACCGGTTCCGGACGGGTCGACCAGTCGCACGGTCGCCACGCCATCCACGCGGGAGAGACCGGTGAAGGCGTGATCGATCTCCACCTCGCCCAGCACCCGCGGCGCACGCCAGTCGAAGCGTTCCGAGCCGGCGACCTCGGCGAGCGCGATCGGGGCGAGCTGATGGTCGGTGACCTCGAGCACCTGCTCGGCGGGCAGCGTCAACGTCCACGCGTCCAGCGGCGCGGAACCGGCCACCAGATACGGATGCGGACCGGTGCCGAACGGCGCGGCATCCGCGCTCTCGTTGGTCGCCACGACCGTCTGGGTGAGGCCGTCTGCGCTCAACCGGTAGGTGGTCTCCACGCGCACACGCCACGGGTACCCCGACTGCGGCACGATCACGGCGGCCAACGTCACCGCGTCTTCGGTGCGATCGACGACCGCGAAGTCGAGCCAGACGGCGAGGCCGTGCAGCGCATTCGGGCGGCCGATGTCACTGAGCGCGAGTTCGTAGCTGTGCCCGCCGAAGGAATACGCGCCGTCGACGACGCGATTCGGCCAGGGGGCGAGAGTGGCACCGCGGAAGGCGGGGCGCACCTCGTCGGCAGCGAAGGGCACGACGAGGTCGCGCCCGTCGAACGTGAGCGCACGCAGCGACGCGCCGACGCTGGCGATGTGCGCTTCGTAGGCTCCGTGACGGAGGGTCACGTCGGTCCCCGAGGCGGGAACGGACGCGGTGGTCGGGGCAGGTGTCTGTGGCATCGTCAACATCGTAGTGTCAGGGGCGGTCGCCGGTGGCGACCGGCCGGTCGGGAGTATTCGACCACTGGCTCCAGGAGCCCGGGTACAGAGCCGCGTCGTGGCCCGCGACCGCGAGCGCCAGAACGGCGTGGGCAGCGGTGATGCCCGAGCCGCAGTAGACACCGACGGGCTGTCCCTCCAGATCGGCGTAGCGGGAACGCAGCACATCGGGGGCGAGGAGCCGGCCCTCGGCATCCAGGTTCTCGGTGGTCGGCGCGTTGCGGGCGCCCGGGATGTGTCCGGCGGCGGGGTCGAGCGGTTCGACGTCGCCGCGGTAGCGCTCCGGTGCGCGGGCGTCCAGGAGCACGCCGCTGTATGCAAGGGATGCCGCGGCGTCGATGTCGAGCCTGCGGCGCTGTCCCGCATGCAGCGTCACGGCGCCCGGCGTGGGAGTCACGTCGCCGGTCTCGAGGGCCCCTCCGGCGGCGCGCCACGCGCGCAGCCCGCCGTCGAGCACCCGGGCGGGAACGCCGGCGTCCGTGAGCATCCACCAGGCGCGGGCCGCGGCGAACGAGTTCCAGTCGTCGTAGACGACGACCGTGTCGCCGTCCTCGACTCCCCAGCGGCGCACGGAGCGCTCGAACTCCGCCGGGGACGGAAGGGGATGACGTCCCTCGCTCGGCACTCCGTGGACGGCGAGCTCGCCGTCCATGCGGACGTAGACGGCGCCGGGCACGTGGCCGTGCCGGTACGCCTCCTGGCCGTCAGGGGCATCGAGACGGTAGCGCACGTCGAGGACGATCGGCGGGGTGGGGGTGCTCAACTGGGCCTTCAGCTCGGAAGGCGCAATGAGAGGAGAGACGCTCATGGGAGCGAGGTTACGCGCGTGCGCGTACGGGCGGACACGCCGAACGCAACCTTCCACAGCGCCGCGATGTCACCGCCGTCGATGCCGGACAGCGCACCGCGCCGCCCCATGGACAACACGGGGACCTCGGGTGCATACTTTCAGTATAGCTGAAGGTGTGATCGATGCGGCGCCGTCACGGCGCGAATGGATGGGGCTCGCGGTTCTCGCCGCCGGACTCGGGGTGATCGTGCTCGACGGGACGATCGTGGGCGTCGCCATGCCCGACATCATCCGCGACCTCACGCTCGACCTCACCGACGCGCAGTGGGTCTCGAGCCTGTACGCCGTGCTGCTCGCCGCGCTGCTGCTGTCCACCGGCAAGCTCGCGGACCGCTTCGGACGAAAGCTCCTGTTCCTTCTGGGCATCATCGTCTTCGTCGGCGGAAGCGTGTGGGCGGCGGCATCCGCGACCGGTGGCGCTTTGATCTCCGCCCGCGCCGTGCAGGCCGTCGGGGCCGCGTTCATCATGCCCTCGACACTCTCCACGGTGAACGCCGTCTTCCGGGGCCGCTACCGCGCCGCGGCCTTCGGGGTGTGGGGGGCCGTCATCTCGGGCGCGGCAGCGATCGGCCCGCTCGTGGGCGGTGCGCTCACCCAATACGCCTCCTGGCAGTGGGTGTTCCTCGTGAACCTGCCGCTGGGCGCCATCGTCTTCGCCCTCGCGCTGTGGGCGGTGTCCCGCGTCAAGTAGTTGGCAGGATTTCTTCTGTTTCAAAGGTGGGGGTGGTGGGGTCGGCCAGGCCGAGGTGCACCTCCAGTGGCCGGTTCCAGGC